>JASFKE010000157.1:0-7938 GCA_050118795.1 Desulfobacteraceae bacterium
CGTTGGGTGTGATGATATAAGTTTGGCTACCACCATGTGCAATATTGATACTGCCACTGGGAGATATGGTGCCGCCGCCATCCGCAAATGCAGAAATGATATAGCGATTCACCGAAAAAACGGCTTTGATAACATGGTTTCCATCTATTTGAGAAAACGTATGCGACGAGACCGGTCCGATGGAGCTATCGTCGACCAAGACATCCGTAATATGATACCCCACATTGGCCGAAATGGAGAAGGTTTGACTATCACCGGCATTGAGGGTTGTCGATTCGGGCGAAATGGATCCACCCGGGCCTGCATCGGTTGTAATGGTGTAAACGGCGGGCGTGTCTGTAATATGGTTAATCTCATTTGAATCGCCACTTTCGTCGCTGCCCACATAGGCCCGCACCACGAAGTAGTATGAGGTGCCATCGGCCAAATCATTGAGGGTACACGTGGTTTGGGTGGAATCATCACCTTGCTGAGGCCAAACAGGCGACGAGTAGTCGAAGTCCTGGCCCTCAACGCGCTGAAAAACACGGTAACCGTCCGGAACCGGGTCATTGGGATCCCAAGCGATGGTGACTTGAGCCGCTTGAGCCATGGATTGGATCAAAAGAAAAAAGGTGATAACAGTTGCCCAAAAAACCGGGTGTTTAATCGGCTTATAAAACAAAGATGGCATGTTGCGAGCCTCCGTGGTTATTTATAGTTGACAACCGGTCTATCCACGAAAGGTGCAACCGTTTGCCTTCGGTAACCCTGCTGCCTTTTCTTCCTTTGGGAAGTTTTTAGGCCAGTGGCTTTGCGTCCCACCCTTTCGGAGTGGTTTGCCGTTATCGAGCAGTTTGCCGTAAAACTGGCATCGCCTAACATGTCAGCAAATTTAGTGCCACTGTAACAGTTAGTTTCGGCTCTTGGTCCGCATCACTTTAATTATGCGAAATTTACCAACGCCGATGCCATCGATGCGGTGTCGGCCGTTGGGTTGACAGGCCACAAATTGGTATACGAAAGGATACTGGTGAAAAGAAAAAAAGTCGACATCTCCCCGGTCATCATTTTTTTGGGAGGGTTAATCGGAAGTTAGAATAGTGATGCATCTGGCATCACCAAATATGGGCAATGGGTAGGTTATCGTAGTTCGTCCATAGGTTATTCCATCGAGACTAAAAACGTCGGCAGGGCAGTTTTTCGGCTCTGCCGAATCCCGTGGGCCCTGGTAGAGAACAATTTTGCCTTTGGAAATAAGCAACGGTGCCGCCAGTCGAACCGCCGCATTCAAATCCGCCAGTGCCCGGCAGATGACAACCCGGTACCTTGGCCGGCCTGAATTTTGCCGGCACAAGGCCTCCGCCCTGGTGTGCAAGGCGTCAATATTCGGCAACGACAACTGCCGTATGACGTGCTTAACAAAATTCACCTTTTTCCGCACGCTGTCGATCAGGGTCATGGGCTGTTCGGGGCGCATTATTTTAAGGGGTATGCCGGGGAATCCGCCCCCAGTTCCGATATCGAGCAAGCGCCCTTGGGCAGGTATGTGATCGATGGGCGCAATGGCGTCTAAATAGTGTTTCACTGCAACCTGGGCCGGATCGGTTATGGCCGTCAGGTTAATTTTACGGTTCCACTGCATGAGCCATCGGGCATGCTGCGCGAATTGAAGAATCTGATCACGGCCAATCTTCAATCCCAACTGGCAAGCCCCATCCTGGACCAAATCGATCCATTTATCCGAGCCGATTTCCATCATCCATTAAAATCCATTGTTATCAGAATTTCTGCTCCCCCTTGGGACTTCGACACAGCGTTGGGGTAACGTTTTTTAAATAGATGCAGCATGGCCGAATTTTCTTTGAGCACTGTGGCGGTAAATCCCACGAACCCGTTTTCTTTGGCAATGGCCTCCAGCTGTGAAAGCAGATAGGTGGTGATACCCAGTCCCTGCATATCCTCTCGCACTACAAAAGCCACTTCCGCCATGTTGTTATCAGCCTCCGCGTAGGTCCCTATGGCAACGATCTGTTTATGTCCTTTGCTCTGCAATGATCCAACCAATGAAATGTTTCTGTGGTAGTCCACCATGGCCCATTGTTTCTGGGCCATTTCGTGGGAAAACAGTTTCATCTTGTAGAAAAACCGTAAATAGATGGTCTCTTCTTTCAATGAATAGAAAAAATTACGGTACTCAAATTCATCTGAAGGCAAAAGCGGCCGGACCTCAATGGTCCTGCTATTTTTCAATTCGATACGCGTTTTATAGCGCTCGATAAACATCAAATCGTCTTGTACGGGCGCCACTTGATCGCTGAAAATATAGTGCTTTTTTTTTGCAGCGCTGATGATCTCCTCCCTGAATTTGGGATGGGCGATTTGCGCCAATTCCATCACACGTTGGTAAATGCTTTTTCCCTGCAGCTCTGCCACACCGTACTCGGTCACCACAAAATGAACATCCCCGCGGGTGGTGGCGACCCCGGCCCCTTCGCTCAAACTGGGAACAATGCGAGACAGCCTGCCCCCTTGGGCGGTTGACGGCAATGCAATGATTGAGAATCCGCCTTTGGACATGGCACTGCCACGCAAATAATCGACCTGATCACCAATACCGCTGTAAAACATATGTCCCACAGAATCCGTGCACACCTGTCCGGTAAGATCCACTTCGAGCGCTGATGAGATGGAAATAAATGCATCGTTGCGTGCGATTACAGTGGGATCGTTGACAAATTCCGATGAACGAAAATAGAATTGGGGATTGTTGTCGACATACGCATAGAGATCTTTAGATCCCATACACAGCGAAGCCACCACACGGCCGGGCAGCAGCGTCTTCTTTCGATTGGTAATCACCTTGTTTTCCAGCAGAGGGATAAATCCATCTGTGATGAGCTGGGTGTGGACGCCAAGGTCATTTTTATCCATTAAATGGGGCAAAATGGCATATGGTATGCGCCCAAAACCAATCTGTAAGGTGGCGCCATCTTCTACGAGCTGGCTGACAAAATATCCGATTCTTGAAGCGACATCCGGGTTCCTCGCAGTGGGCAGGGCCTCCACCAAAGGCTCATCAAACGGCACGAGATAATCTATGGCATCGATGTGGACGATACTATCGCCCCATGTTCTGGGCATCAGCGAATTGACCTGGGCGATCACCATGGTGGCCGCGTCCATACCGGCTCTGGTGATATCCACCGAAACGCCCATGCTGCAAAATCCAAATCTATCTGGGGGGCTGACTTGGATCAACGCCACGTCCAGACCGATACGCCGGCTGTAAAAAAGTTGGGGAATTTGTGACAGATAGCTTGGAATATAGTCTATCTTTCCTTCAAAAGCCGCTTTGCGCATACTGGCACTGATAAAAAAGAGCTTGATGGCAAACCGTTTTAAGAAATCATCATCCACATATTTTGCCAAGGTAAATGAGAGCATTTGATACACCATGGCATCCTGGATCTTGGGATTTTTGACCAGGGCATGAATCAAATGCTGGGGCTCTCCACAGCCGGTGCCGATAAATATACGGCTTCCGTTCTTAATCCGATCAATGGCGTCCTCAACCGAAACCACCTTGTCCGGGTATTTTTTTGCCAGCTCCATGCGGTCTCCTCAAATTGGGTGAATATCAAAAAACGGATCGTTGCCACTTTCGTCTTTCGTACCCGAGATAACTGCCTGCATATTTTCCTATACCACTATCTTAGTCAACACCTCAAACACCTTCAAAATGATTGACTAATGATATGCAATGGAGGATAGATAATCGAAAGGTGGAGACGATGGAACATCGAAACCCATTTCTGACGGTTGACATCATCATCGAGTGCCACGGTGGTATTGTGCTCATCGAGCGTAAAAATCCACCGCATGGTTGGGCGCTGCCGGGCGGTTTTGTGGATTATGGAGAATCGCTGGAGTCGGCTGCGGTTCGCGAAGCTCTTGAAGAGACATCGCTAAAGGTGCATTTGGTCGAGCAGATGCACACCTATTCGGATCCTGACCGAGATCCGCGCCACCATACCGTCTCAACCGTCTTTATCGCCACGGCCCAGGACTTACCCAAAGCAGCGGACGATGCCGTAAATGCCGGTATTTTCACCGCGGCCAACCTGCCGAGCCCCCTGGTTTTCGATCATTTCCACATATTAAGTGACTATTTCGCCTATAAAAAAGATTACCCCCGTAAACCACGCGATAACAAGACCATTACCGAAGGAGGGCGACCATGAAAGATACCTCCTCAAAGATCACCAACCGGCCATTCAAAGGTTTGGGGGCGCTATTGAAACGCCGGAATATTCATCTCTCTCCCCGGGGAGCGAAACATCCATCAAAGCAGACATCCCAAAGTCACCCCGCCCCGGAAGAGAAGGATACCGATATCTTTGCCAAAGCCATGGCGGATGTAACCCCTCTTGATTTCAACAAATCGTGCAACACATGGCAACGCCCGTGCCCACCTTCCGGGTCCGACGGTGACGATGACCACTACACCGTGAACGCACTCAAAGAGCTCATTCAAAGCGGCCGGGGATTTATCGTATCCCAAACACCCGAATACATGGAATCCTCAAATTTGGGAGCCGGTGCAGAGATTCTGCGCCGGCTGCACCAAGGCCATTATGCCATTCAGGATTTTGTGGATCTGCACGGCTATCGCACCCCCGAAGCAGAGCAGGTATTGGATCACTTTATGCGCCGCGCCATAGAAACCGGCCTGCGCGCAGTGCTGATCGTTCACGGTCGCGGGTTGACCTCCCCCAAAGAACCGGTACTCAAACAAAAAGTCTTTTCCTGGCTCACCTGCGGCCCTTTGCGCAAATGGGTCATTGCCTTGACCAGCGCCCGCTCTTGTGATGGCGGCGCCGGAGCCACTTATGTCTTGTTGCGCCGGCATCCCATGACGAAATCCCAACGCCGCAAAATATCGGAGCCGCCAATGGCCTGAAAATTAATTTAATAATATCCCTTGACAACATAATTGAAAGTCTTTATGTTCGGCCATTTTTCGGCCCTGCAGAGGCAGCTGGACCCCTTGACCGTGCAGGGTCAATGGGAATTGTTGCTCGCAGGGATTACGCATCGAATTCTCATCGGACATTAATAAATTCCATTTAGAGATTAATGAGAATGCGGACAGGCACAGGCGAAGGCGCCCTGGTTGTCTAAAGGGAATATCCGGCCTGGGATTAAGTCAATCGCCAAAGCGGCGATAAAAAAGCCAATAATTTATGGTAAACCGAGGATGAAACAATGAACACCGACATTAAATCTGTACGTAATATCGGCATCAGCGCCCACATTGACTCCGGCAAGACCACCTTGACAGAGCGGATCTTGTTCTACACCCAACGCATCCATGCCATTCACGATGTAAAAGGCAAAGACGGCGTCGGCGCCACCATGGACTCCATGGAACTTGAAAAAGAAAGGGGCATCACCATTGCCTCGGCAGCCACCTTCTGTCAATGGAAGGGACACGAAATCAACATCATCGATACCCCCGGCCACGTTGACTTCACCATTGAAGTCGAGCGGTCATTGCGTGTTCTTGACGGTGCCATTTTGGTCTTGTGCTCGGTTGGAGGTGTACAGTCCCAGTCCATCACCGTGGACCAGCAAATGAAACGCTACAAAGTACCCTGTATCGCCTTTATCAATAAATGCGACCGCAGCGGTGCCGATCCGTATAAAGTGATTGACCAATTGAAAGACAAGCTGGGGCACAATCCAGTGGCCATGCAACTGCCCATCGGATTGGAAGCTGACCATGAAGGCGTCGTGGACCTGGTGACCATGAAAGCCGTCTATTTTGACGGCCCCAACGGTGAGGAGATTCGCCTGGAAGAGATTCCGGATGAACTTGCCACCCTTGCCCAGGAAAAACGCGAAGAGCTGATCGATGCCGCCACCCTGTTTTCCGATGATTTGACCGAAGCTGTATTGGAAGACAAAGCCATTGACAACGACCTGTTGATGTCCGCCATACGCTCAGGTGTTCTGGCCCGTGAAATCACGCCGGTCTTCATGGGCTCTGCGTATAAAAATAAAGGCGTTCAAAAACTATTGGATGCCGTCAACGCCTTGCTGCCCTGTCCGGACGAGATCGAGAATCAAGCCCTGGACCTGGGTGCGGATGAAGCGCCGGTCAACCTTGAGGCAGATCCTGCCAAACCTACAGTATCATTGGCATTTAAACTTGAAGACGGCCAGTATGGCCAGCTTACCTACATCCGGGTCTATCAAGGCAAGTTGGCCAAAGGGGATACCGTCATTAATGTTCGGACAGGTAAAAAAATCAAAGTTGGACGATTGGTGCGTATGCATGCCAGCCAGATGGAAGATATTTCTGAGTTGCCATCCGGATTCATCGGTGCCCTTTTTGGTGTGGATTGCGCATCCGGAGACACCTTTGTCTCACCTGGCGTCAGCCTGACAATGACATCGATGTACGTTCCCGAACCGGTAATCTCCCTTGCGATTAAACCGGTGGACAACAAAGCGGAAATCAACATGTCGAAGGCATTGAACCGCTTTACCAAAGAAGACCCGACCTTCAAATCCTTTGTCAATGATGAGACCAATGAGACGATCATCTCCGGTATGGGTGAGTTGCATCTTGAAGTATACATCGAACGTATGCGGCGGGAATACAACGCTACAGTAGAAACCGGAGCCCCACAGGTAGCGTATCGCGAAACCATCACCCAAAAGGCCGATTTCGATTATACCCATAAAAAGCAGACCGGTGGTTCCGGCCAATTCGGCCGGGTGTCCGGATATATCGAACCCATTGGCGATGAAGATTTCGCATTCGAGAATAATGTCACCGGCGGTAGAATTCCGACCCAGTATATCGGTGCATGTGAAAAGGGCTTTCACGAATGTATGAACAAAGGGCCCAAACTTGAGTTTCCGGTAACCGGCATCAAGGTGGTTCTTGAAGACGGCGCGGCTCACAATGTGGACTCATCGGACATGGCTTTTATGGCTGCAGCCCGCGGAGGATTTCTGGAGGCCTATTCCAAAGCACGCCCTGTGATTCAAGAACCTGTCATGAAGGTGGTGGTGGAAAGCCCGACGGAGTTTCAGGGGACCGCCATGGGCTCGCTCAACCAACGCCGCGGCATTATCGTGGGTACCCAGGATGAGGGTGTTATGTGCGCCATTGAAGCCCAAGTACCGTTGTCGGAGATGTTTGGCTATTCCACCGTATTGCGATCCCTGACCCAAGGAAAAGCACAATTTACCATGGAATTTGCCTCCTATAAACAGGTGCCGCAGTCCATCTCAGAAGAGATCACGAAATCGATCGCTGAAAAAAAACAGAAGGTCGCATAGAAAGACGCCGCCACACAGTTGAAAATGGAATCCAACGTAACGCCCAAACACCGGCCTGATCGACGGCGACCGTGGAGACCCCCGGAACTCGCCCTCAGGGCCAAGGTGATCCATCTGAAAGAAAGGAACTTGGTGATGCTGAAAAAAGATCTCATCCTGCGAAACCCTCTGCGCCTGTTAGGGGAAGAAAAAGAGGCTATCATCAGGCCTGGGAATTTTGGCGCAGTGCTGGCACGGCACGGAGTTGGCAAAACCGCTATGGTGATTCAAATTGCGCTCAACAGCCTGCTGCAACAAAAAAACGTCCTCCACATCAGTCTGAACGAACCAGTGGGCAAAGTCAGCCTCTGGTACCAAGAGATGTTTGAACGACTGGCCCAACAATATCACGTCGCTCAAATCGACCAGGTGTGGGACGCCATTGTCCCCCATCGCTTTATCATGACATTTCGTTCCGAAGGTTTCAGCGCACCACGGCTGGAGGAGCGTTTGACCGACCTGACAACCCAGAATATCTTTCTTCCCAACATGATCATCATTGACGGCCTGTCCTTTGAAGATGATATCCGAACGGATCTGGAAGCGCTTAAAAAACTGGCCCAG
>JASFKE010000158.1:0-7917 GCA_050118795.1 Desulfobacteraceae bacterium
ACAACCCTCAGCTTTAAGGTCAGCGGCACCATTTTGCAGCTGAATATCAAGGTCGGCGATCGCGTACGCAAAGGCAGCGTCATCGCCGCTTTGGATCTTCGCGATTACAACTTGAGGGTGCAGGAGGCGCAGGCGGCACTGGTGCGGTCCCAGGCAGAGGCCCGCAATGCATCCGCCAATTACGATCGGGTGCGCCTGCTATACGAAAACCGCAGTGTATCCAGAAGCGAACTGGATGCGGCCCGCTCCAATGCCGAGAGCACCAGGGCGCTGGTCATCTCGGCGCAGCGTCAGTTGGATCAGGCCAATTTAGCCGCCAGCTACACCCGCCTGACAGCGCCGGTGGACGGTTCCGTGGTGGCCGTTAACGTAGAGGCCGGGGAGAATGTGCAACAGGGGCAATCGATTGCGGTATTGGCATCGGGCCGGCGTATCGAAGTACAGACATCGATTCCGGGAAGTCTGATCACCGGTGTGCACAGTGGTGATGAGGTGGTGGTCACATTCGACGCCCTGCCCGGGAATTTTTACAAAGCCTTCATCACCGAGGTGGGCGTGGCCACTTCAGCCCGATCGGTGACCTATCCGGTCACGGCGCGGCTGACGCAGACCACACCGGAGGTTCTTCCCGGCATGGCCGCCAATGTGCAGTTTATTTTTAAAAGCAAAGAGACCGCTGAGCGCTATATCGTTCCACCCGTGTCGGTGGGCGAAGATGCCGATGGCCGATATGTATTTACGGTGGATCCCGCGGAAGAGGGATACGGCTTGATTCGAAAACAACCGGTGACCGTGGGCAGCCTGACCGCCCAGGGACTTGAGGTGGTGGCCGGTCTTTCGGATGGGAAAGTAGTGGTCACCGCCGGCATCAGCAAAATCGAGGACGGACAGAAAGTTAAACTCATGGAGGAATCAAAATAGGGCGCCCGATCCACCACAAGAGCGCCCTTTGACAAACCATCCGTAAAAACAGATAGGCAGCCATGAATATCACAAGCGCGGCGATTGAGAACAACCGGGTTACGTTGGTGTCGTTGATAGTGGTTTTGTTTGCGGGCATCAGCGCGTACTACAACATGCCGCGCGCCGAAGATCCGGGCTTTATTATTCGAGCCGCTCAGGTGATCACCTACCTGCCCGGCGCAAGTCCCCAACGTGTGGAAGAGCTGGTTTCAGATCGACTGGAGGAGGCCATCCAGGAGATACCGGAGTTGGACTTCGTTCAGAGCACCTCCAAAACCGGCCTATCGGTGGTGGTGGTGAACATCAAGCAGCGTTATGACCAGATGCGGCCTATCTGGGACAGCCTGCGCCGCAAAATGGAAAGCGCCGCACGGGATCTTCCCGAAGGGGTCATCGGCCCCATCGTCAACGACGAGTTCGGCGACGTGTTCGGCATCGTTATCGGCCTCACCGGTGAGGGATATACCTATGCCGAGCTCAAAGAGGTGGCCGATGATGTGCGAAACGAACTACTGCTTATTGAAGATGCCGCCAAGGTGGAGATCCACGGCGCCCAGGAAGAGCGCATCTTCATCGAATACAACAATGCCCGTCTGGGGGAGATCGGCCTGTCGCCCTTTCAGCTGCAACAGGCGCTGGCAGCGCGCAATATCATAACACCGGGCGGCCAGGTTTACACCCGCGACGAGCAGATCGTGCTGGAGCCTACGGGCAGCTTCGACACATTGGAAGAGATCCGCCAAACCATCATCAAGATCCCCGCCACCGGCGACCTGATGGTGCTGCAAGATATTGCCCGCGTCTACCGCGGCACCATCGATCCCCCCGACGCCATCGTCCGCTATCGTGGTATGCCGGCACTGGCCATTGCGGTAAATATGCGCCAGGGCGGCAACATCATTGGCTTGGGTGAACAGGTCAACGCTGCATTGGACCGCTTGCGGCAGGCCTATCCCATCGGGGTTGAATTTGAAACGGTGGCCTTCCAGCCGCGACATGTGGATCGCAAGGTCAAGGAGTTCACCGGCAGCCTGCTCCAGGCCGTGGTGATTGTATTGGCCGTCATGCTGGTGTTCCTGGGTTTGCGCACCGGCCTTGTGGTCGCCAGTTTGATCCCGATGGCCATGGTAACCGCCCTGCTGGTGATGTCTTTTTTTGAGATCGGGTTGGATCAGATGTCCCTGGCCTCGCTGATCATTGCCCTGGGTATGTTGGTGGACAACGCCATTGTGATGAGCGAATCGATCATGGTGCAGGCAAGCGCCGGAAAACCGCTGCAGCAGGCCGCCATAGATTCGGCCAAAGAGCTGCGCATTCCACTGCTGACCTCATCTTTGACCACCGCGGCCGCCTTTTTACCCATTTTTCTGGCCGAATCCGACACGGGTGAATACACAGCCCCCTTGTTTAAAGTGGTGACCATCACCCTGTTAAGCTCCTGGGTGCTCTCTTTGACCATGACGCCCATGCTCTGTGCGCAGTTTTTGCGGGTCAAACCCTCTGCAGCCGGCGATGGTTACGACTCTAAATTTTATCGCATCTACCAGACGTTCCTGCTGACCGTTTTGAAAAATCCCGCCCTTACCCTCTTGGCCGCGGCAGCGGTTTTCATGACGGCCATATACGGATTTCGCTATATCCCCAATATCTTCTTCCCCCCTAACGACAAACCGATTTTCTTTGCCGAGCTGCGGCTGCCGGTGGGTACCCCCATCCGAAAAACCCAACAGGTGGTCGAGTCCATCGAAGCATTTATCCAGCAAGATCTGACCACCGACTCCCGACCGGACGGCATGGGCGTAAAAGATTGGATTGCATTTACCGGCCAAGGGGCGCCACGCTACTATCTGGCCTATTCGCCGGAGCCCGGCAGTCCCGAATACGCCTACCTCCTGTTGAATGCCAGCTCCACACAAATTGTGGAAGAGACCCTGATCCCCAAGCTCGAAGCGTTCATTTTCGACAATTTTCCGGATCTGAAAGCCAGCATACGGCTGCTTTTTTTGGGGGCTCCCATCGACAACCCGGTGGAAGTGCGCCTATCCGGCAAATCCCTGGATACCCTGTTCGGGCTGGTGGATGCGGTTAAATCCCAGCTGGGCCGGATTGAGGGCACACGGGATATCACCGACAATTGGGGACATCGGACAAAAAAACTGGTGGTGTCGGTCAATCAGGCCAGGGCGTTGCGGGCAGGGCTCACCCATCAGGATATCGCCGTTTCACTGCAGACCGCTTTGAGCGGCATCGATGTTACTGAATATCGGGAAGAGGAAGATATCATTCCCGTCATCCTGCGTAGCGTGGCGGCAGACCGCACCGATCTGGGAAAGTTGGAGACCTTGAACATCTACGCCCAGGCAACGGGTAGATCCATTGCCCTGAAGCAGGTTGCCGACCTGAAAGTTGTCTGGGAGCCATCCAAGATCATGCGCCGTGACCGTTTGAAAACCGTCACAGTTCAGTCGAACCTAAAGCCGGGGGCCAACGCCATCGCCATCAGCCGGCAAATTGGGCGCTGGTTGGACAAAGAGCGCCGGAAATGGCCCGTGGGCTATAAATATGCGTTGGGCGGGGAGCTGGAATCCTCCGGCAAGGCCAATGCCTCCATTGCCGCCAAGCTGCCCTTTGCCGCTCTTATCATCTTGCTGCTGCTGATCGGGCAGTTCAATTCCATCCGCCGCACCGCCATAGTGGGTTTGACCATCCCCCTGGGGTTGATCGGTGTGGTCATCGGACTGCTTATAACGCGCTCCTACTTTGGTTTCATGACCATGCTCGGCGTGATCTCGCTGGCCGGCATCGTGGTCAACAATGCCATTGTGCTGCTGGATCGGATCAAAATCGAAATGGAACAACATGGTTTGCCGGCCGACCAAGCCATCGTGACATCGGCCCGGCGGCGCTTGCGGCCTATTTTGTTGACCGTTGCCACCACCATAGGCGGTCTGCTGCCATTGTGGTTAGGCGGCGGACCCATGTGGGAACCGATGGCCATCGCCATTATCTTCGGTCTGATCTTTGCCACAGTACTGACATTAGGGGTGGTGCCGGTCCTGTACGCCTTATTCTTCAGGGTATCGTTCCGCGACTTTGAATTGAAGTAAAGGATATATCGATGAAGATCAAATCCGCCATTGGAACCATCGTGGTTGTCATCGTCGCTGTCTGCATGCGGCCAACCTTCACCTGGGCCCAGTCCCCCCCTTCGGTCACCATCGGCGTCGTGCTCGATGGTCCGGCACAGCCACACGTGGCGGATATCATCGACCAGCTCGAGCAGGAGATCACAACCCTGCTCAAAAGGGATCGTTCGGTTCAATTTACCACCCGCCGGCTGGATGGGGCGTGGACCACTGCCGGTGTACGAAGCGCCTTGGACCGCTATCTTGGGGATCCCCGAATCGATCTGATCATCACCTTCGGGCTGCTGTCCTCCCATGAGGCCGCTTCCCGTAAATCACTCGCCAAACCTGTGATCGCTCCGTTTATCGTGGACGAGAAGATGCAAAACATTCCAATGAACGATAAGGGGGCCAGCGGGATCAAAAATCTGAATTATCTGACCTCATTTCAAAATTTCGAACGAGACGTGACCTTCTTTCTGGAAATGGTGAAGGCCAAACATCTGGCGGTGATATCGGATAGAGCCGTGATGGAAGCCTTCAAGGGATTGCGCAACCAGGCTTTTGAATTGGCCCAGGCAAAAAATATCGTCATCGACATCGTCGGGGCCGGCGACACCGCCGACACCATTCTGGAAGAGATCAAAAAATCCGTCGATGCAGTTTTCGTCACCCCTTTGGTGCGTATGCCCCAGGCTGAATTTATCCGACTGATCGCCGGCATCAATGCCCGCAAATTGCCCTCCTTCTCTCTGCTGGGCCGGACCCATGTGGAGATCGGCGTATTGGCCGGCAACATGCCCAACACCGACTTCCAGCGGTTGATTCGCCGCATCGCCTTGCACGCTCAGGACATTGTGCTTGGCAGGCAAGCCGGGGATCTGCCTGTGGCCTTTCCCATGGGCGAAGAGTTGACCATCAATATGGCCACCGCCCGAACCATCGGCTATGTCCCCTCCTTTGAGTTGATGATGGAAGCGGACCTGGTCAATGAAGAAGATACGGCGGCGGCACCCAAACTCACCCTGAAAGAGACCATTGGCGATGCTTTGGACGCCAACCTCGATCTGGCTGCAAAGGAGCGTGAAGTCGCCTCCGGGGCGGCGGAAATACCTCTGGCGCGCTCCGCGTTACTTCCCCAGCTGGACGTTGATTTACAAGGCGTCCGGATCGACGAAGATCGGGCCGCCGCCAGCCTGGGTTCGGTGGCGGAGACCACCGTGGACGGCACGGTCACTTTGCGGCAATTGATCTGGGCGGAACGGCCCCATGCCAACCTGACCATTCAAAAGCATCTGCAGGCAGGTCGTGAAAAGGAGTTGGAACAGTTACGCCTGGATATCATCCTGAATACCGCCGTCGCCTATATCAATGTGCTCAAAGCCAAGGCGCTGGAACGGCTGCAGAAGAACAACCTGGATGTTACCCGCTCCAACTTGAAACTGGCCGAAGTACGCACCCGGATCGGTTACTCCGGCCTGTCTGATGTCTATCGCTGGCAAAGCGAACGGGCCACTGACCGCCAGGCCGTTGTAGAGGCGAGAAACAATCGGGCCATCTCCGAGATCGCTTTGAATCAATTGCTGCATCGGCCATTGGAGACCTCCATGCAGGTTCAGGATCTCACCCCCCAGGACCCCATCTTTATCACTTCGGATCCGCGCATTATGCGCTATATCGACAATCCGGCGGACTTTGCCCGATTGCGGGATTTTTTGGTGTCGCGCGGCTTTGAGCTATCTCCGGACCTTAAGCGGGTGGCCGATGCCATTAAAGCACAGAGGCGGTTGTTCCGTTCGGCCGTCAACCGCTACAGCTCTCCTACCCTGGCGCTGACCGGCACGGCCAGAGAGATCTTGAGTAAAAGCGGTGCCGGTAAAGACAACAGCGCCTTGGGCCTCTCCTCCTCCGAAGGGCCGCCCGACGATACGGAGTGGACCGTGGCGCTCTCACTTTCTTACCCGCTGTATGCCGGCGGATCCAAATCGGCCGAAGTTGAACAGACCCGCAAGGCCCTGAAGCAGTTAACATTGGAGCAACAGGCGCTGCAAGAGAGAATCGAGCAGAACATTCGCTCCGCCCTGCGCCAGGCCTTTGTATCCCGATCCAGCATTCAATTGAGCCGCATCGCGGCACAAGCAGCCCAGCGCAACCTGGACATCATTACGGACGCATATTCCCGGGGGGCGGCATCCGTCATCGATCTGCTGGACGCCCAGAATGCGGCCCTTGCCGCCGACGTCAACGCCATCAATGCGGTATATGATTTTCTGCTGGATCTTTTCAGGGCGGAACGCGCCATCGGTCGCTTTACCATTTTCGACACCCAACAGGAACGCGATGCGATTTTTGATCGCATGACAAAGTTCTTTCAACAGCGGGAGAGCTCCAGACCCTAAAGAGTGGTTTAAATCAGCCTCTTCTACAGGCTGGCAACGCATTTGATTTCAACGCGGCCGTTTTTGGGCAGCGCCTTGACTGCGACAACGGCACGCGCCGGTTTGTGGCCATTGAAAAACGATTCATAGATGGTGTTAAATTCTGCAAAATCATCCATATCCACCAGATAGACATCCACGGCTGTCACATGGTGCAAGTCGCAATGGGCGGCTTGCAGTACGGCCTTGAGATTGATCAGTGCCTGGCTTGCCTGACCGGCCAGATCCCGGGCTTTCATCTCTCCGGTGTTTGGATCGAGTCCCAACTGGCCGCTGACAAATACCAGGTTGCCGGCCCCGATGGCTTGGGAATAGGGGCCGATGGCCGCAGGGGCCTTTGGGGTTTTAATCACTGTGTGCATATGCTCTCCTTGTTACCGGCTTCAACAGGTCAAATGGAAACAGCCCGCCACACTTTTCGGGCTCTCTTTTAACCGATTAAATTCCTTGGCTGCCGATTTGGTACGCAAAGCGACCAACTCAATGCCCCGTTCTTCCAGCAGGCTCCGGACCTCGGAGGCCACCCGCATCAGTCCGTAGATACCGGTTCCGGCGACAATCACATCCGGATCGGCCGCCAACACCTCCCGTATATCGGCTAGAGTGAGCCGATGACCCGATGCCCGCCACCAATTGTCGGCCACCCTTCCATCCGGGTAGACGATTAAGTCGGAGCGATAGATTTTATCGCCAATGGCCATGACGCCAAATCGACACTGCCCAATCATCATTCATCCTCGTTTTTAAATTAATTGCCCCCTGACTGCGGTATTCGCATCCTACCATCGGTGAGGCAATTAGGCAATTGATGGGCATAACATTGCTCAAGTTTAACTCTCGTTGACCGATAACCGGACCAGATCAGCAGCTATGTGTCCCACAACCGTTGTGCTGGAGATCCGACAATATGTCCAGATCATTAAAAACAGCAGGTCCGTTTGGCGGTTTATCAGCGAGAACCAAAACGGATTTGTCCCTTCTGGAGAAAACCGACTTGATAGACGGCACCCAATGGGCCAATGAGTTCTCCTTTGGGCAAATCAAGATGCTGGCCGCCTTTGTGGATGTCTATCACGTTCCCAAAGAGTCGGTGTTGTTTTTTGAAGGGGATAAGAGTCCATTTTTAGTATTGATCGTTACGGGACAGGTGCATGTGGTCAAATTCGATTCACAGCGCAATCCCAAACACATCGCGACCCTTGGTCCCGGAAAAACCATCGGTGAAATGAGCATCATTGACGGCGAGCCCAGGTCCGCATCGGCTGTAACGGCAGCTCAATCCACCCTGGTGGTGATAACCGCTGAAAATTTTAACCGTTTATTGGATGAACGGCCCCGGGTGGCGGTGATCTTGATAATGAAAATCGCTAAATTGGTGAGCCAGTATCTAC
>JASFKE010000159.1:0-7911 GCA_050118795.1 Desulfobacteraceae bacterium
TCGAACCCTGCCGATACCAGCGGGTTTTACCTCTAAGAAATTGACATTGGTCCCGGCCGGTGCAAACTCAGGGTGACGGCGGATCTCCCGCCCCATTCCAACCACGTCGGTTGATTCGATATCATCGACCTCAATAACCACATGGGGAACGCCTGTGTTGAGGCTGATGTAATTGACCCTGCCTGAAGCCGTACTCAGGGACGCATCTACCACCCAATCGTATGGATCGGTCATTTTGATCTTGACTTGGTCACCGTGGACCTGGGCATGAATGATACCGGCAATGGTTTCAAATCCCATAACCTCTTTGGCAATCCCGTTCATGTGGGCAAATCGGGCCACACACCGGGCACCGTTGCCGCACATCTCCGCCAGGCTGCCGTCGGAGTTGAAAAAGCGCCATCTGAAATCGACATTTTCAGAGTGCTCCACCAAAATCAGCCCGTCGGCGCCGGCGGAGAGCTTTCGGCGACAGACACGCTCTGCAAATTGGGGCAGATTATCCGCTGGCACGACACCGTCCCGATTATCCATCAGGATGAAATCATTTCCGCTGCCGCTCATTTTGGTAAATGGAATCGATTTCACGACCACACTCCTTAATTCTGTACTTTAGACTTTATCTTTTAAGCTATTAATCCTTTGGATAAGTTATCACCATTAAGTTGGAATCCGGCCCTTGGCTTCCGGAAGATTGATATGGCCGGACATTGAAGGTGTATCGAAAACCGTCCACCACGTCATGTAAATAGACCATTTCCACTGTTTGTTTACGCTGGGAACGACTCACGGGGACGGTGTCCACCTTTTGGAAAACTTGGGGGCATTCCGGGCACTCCGGCTTTGCCAGTGCCAACTGGGCTCGCAGCACAATGTACCCGACAGCCCCTGCATTAGCCGGTCGATGGCTCCAGGTCAGTTTCACGGTACCGTTGCTCACGCTGCCCTTCAGGTCGTTCACGGCCATCAAAGCAGAGCGATCCGGAACTGTCGGCGGCGCCTTTCTGCCGCAACCGCCGAGCACCAACATAACCCAAACCATGGCCCACAGTACAATGCCTATGGCACCTGAGAATCTGTTTTGTTTCGGCATCTCAACCCCAACGCTTTGTCTTTGTCATTTATTTGCGCTGGCCTGCTCCCAACGCTTTTTGGGCCGATAGAACGGCGGCCTTTACATTCTCCCGGGATGTGCCACCTGCCGACATCCGTCTGGAAATCATATGTTCCAGTGTTAGATGCTCAAAAATATCCTCCTGGACCAAGGGTGAAAAAGAGCGCAGTTCCTTGAGCGTTAAATCATGTAGCTCTTTTCCTTTTCCGAGGGCGTAGGCGACGGTTTTGCCGACCACCTCATGGGCCTTGCGGAACGGCACCCCCCGACCGACCAGATAATCGGCCATATCGGTTGCATTGAGAAAGCCGCAGGAGGCCGCGCGGCGCATGATGTCATTGTTGATTTTGATCTTGGGCAGCATTTTGGCGAATATATCAATGCTGGCTTGAAGGATGTCCACAGCTTCGAACAACGCGGGTTTATCCTCTTGCATATCCCGATTGTAGCTCAGCGGCAGCGACTTCATCAATGTCAACACGGTCACCAGATCGCCGAAAACCCGACCCGTTTTACCCCGGATCAGTTCCGGGATATCGGGATTTTTTTTCTGCGGCATGATGCTGCTCCCTGTGGAGAAGGCATCCGGCAGTTCAATAAAAGAGAACTCCGATGAAGACCACAAAACCAGCTCCTCGCAGATGCGGCTGAAATGAACCATACAGATGCTGGCCGCCGATAGAAATTCCATGATAAAATCACGATCCGATACCGCATCCATGCTGTTTGCCGCGATGCTGGGAAAATTGAGCAACTCAGCGGTGTAGCGGCGGTCGATGGGATAGGTTGTACCGGCCAGGGCAGCCGCCCCCAGGGGCATCACATTGGTGCGCTTCAGGCTGTCGGTAAAACGTTCGGCGTCGCGTTTGAACATCTCATAATAGGCCATCCAATGGTGGGCCAACAAGACCGGCTGGGCGCGCTGCAGATGGGTGTATCCCGGCATCACGGTATCCACATGTTGCTCAGCGGCATCCGTCAGAACGCGGCATAACTGATCCAGTCCGAGGATAATCCGTTCGGTGGCATCCCTGAGATACATTCGGGCGCCCAGCGCCACCTGGTCGTTTCGGCTGCGTGCCGTGTGCAGTTTTTGCGCGACCTTGCCCACATCGTGCAGCAGGCGGGCCTCGATGTGCATGTGTATATCTTCAAGGCTGTCATTGAATTCGAAATTGCCGTGGTCCAAATCCCGTTTTATGCGCCCTAGCCCTTCCACCAACTGGTTGGCCTCCTCGCTGGTGATCACCCCCACCTTGGCCAGCATGCGGCAATGGGCCATACTGCCTTCGATATCGTAGGGATAAAGGCGTCTGTCCACCTGAATAGAGGATGTGAACGCTTCGACGGTGGTATCGGTGCCTTCGGCAAATCGCCCGGCCCAGGGTTTGTCGCTCATGATGATGTCCTTGTTTAGGGTTGCAGCATTTTGAGTATCCGCAGCCGCAGCGCATTGAGCCGGATGAAGCCTTCAGCATCCTTTTGACGGTAGACATTGTCATCTTCAAAGGTGGCATGGGCCTCGCTGTAGAGCGAACAATCCGACTTGCGCCCCCGAATAATGCAGTTGCCTTTGTAAAGGCGCAACCGCACAACCCCGGAAACGGATTTTTGGGTCTCGTCGATGAGGTTCTGCAGCATCTGCCGTTCCGGTGCAAACCAAAATCCGTTATAGACCAATTCGGCGTATTTGGGAATCAGGCTGTCCCGCAGGTGGTGCACCTCGCGGTCCAGGGTGATCGATTCAATGGCCATATGGGCTTTTCGCAGAATAGTACCCCCGGGGGTTTCGTATACTCCCCTGGACTTCATGCCGACGTAGCGGTTTTCAACCAAATCCTCACGTCCGATGCCGTGTTTGCCCCCCAACCGGTTAAGTTCGGCCAGCATGTTGGCCGCAGAGAGGGGGTTGCCGTTCAAGGCCACCGGATTGCCGGCTTCGAAGGTAAGCTCAATGGTCTCAGCGGTATCCGGCGCATCCTGGGGCGACACGGTCAAGTGAAATATATCTTCCGGGTAACCGGCCCAGGGATCTTCCAGGATGCCGCCCTCGTAGCTGACGTGCAATAAATTCCCATCGGTGCTGTACGGTTTGGCATGGGTGGTCGGCACCGAAATACCATGCTTTCTGGCAAAGGCCATTAACGCGGTTCTCGAATTGAGCTCCCAATCACGCCAGGGTGCAATGATGGTGATTTGGGGATCTATGGCCAGATAGCCGAGTTCAAAACGCACCTGGTCGTTGCCCTTGCCTGTGGCTCCGTGGCTGACGGCATCTGCGCCTTCAATGGCGGCGATCTCCATCTGGCGCTTTGAGATCAGCGGCCTGGCGATGGAGGTTCCCAGCAGGTATCGGCCTTCATAGACGGCATTGGCCCGAAACATGGGAAAGACATAATCACGGACGAACTCCTCTTTCAAGTCTTCCACGTAGGCCTTGACCGCACCGGTTTTATATGCATTTTGCTCAACATCCCCCATGGGTTCAGGTTGACCCAAATCGGCGGAGAATGTCACCACTTCGCAATCATAGGTTTCGATCAGCCATTTGAGAATCACCGAGGTGTCCAATCCCCCGGAATAGGCTAAAACCACTTTATTCACTTTTGCGCTCACCTGTCCAGATCTCCTTCCATTCTAATTTCCGGCGCCACTTGATAGTATATCATCCAGGCATTGAACCAACCCGTCGATCTCATTACGGCTAATAACCAATGGCGGCGCCAAGCGCAACACATTATCCTGAATGCAATTGACAAGAAAGCCTTTTTTCATGCAGGCCGTGACAACACTTGCCCCCGGTATGGAAAGCTGCACCCCCACCAGCAGCCCCTTGCCGCGCACGGCTTCTATCTGGGCATGCTTGTCCTTGAGTTCATTTAACCGGGAGATCAGATAGCTCCCCATCCGCGCCCCATTTTCCATAACCCCCTCTTGTTCCAATATTTCTAGTACCGCAAGGGCCACGGCCGACACCAGTGGGGTTCCCCCAAAAGTGGAGGCATGGGCACCCGGACTGAAGGCTGCGGCCACTTTCTCGGTGGCCAGCATGGCGCCGATGGGCATTCCGTTGCCCAGGGCCTTGGCCAATGTCATGATATCCGGCGCGGCATCAAAATGCTCATAGGCAAACAGCTTGCCGGTGCGGCCTATGCCGGTCTGGACCTCATCAAAGATCATCAGGCACCCTGCTTCATCGCAAAGCTTGCGAACCTGGGAGATGTATTGGGCCTCAGGGCAAACCACACCGCCTTCACCCTGAATCGGTTCCATCATAACGGCGCATGTGGAGGGTCCTACAATACAACTCAGCTCCTCAATATCGTTAAACGCGACAAAATCAAATCCATCCAGGATGGGATCGAACCCCTTGCGCACCTTCTCCTGCCCGGTTGCCGAAAGCGTGGCCATGGTTCGTCCATGAAAGGACTGTTTCATGCTCACCACCCGATACCGCTGGGGGTTGCCCTGATCCTGAAAATATTTACGGGCCAGCTTGATGGCAGCCTCATTGGCCTCCGCACCGCTATTGGCAAAAAAAACCCGGTCGGCAAAGCTGTGGGAGGTGAGCCAGGCCGCCAATTCGGTTTGGGGTTGGGTATAAAACAGATTGGAGACATGCCAAAGGGTGTTGGCCTGCGTGGTCATGGCCTCTATGAGCTTGGGATGACAATGGCCCAGGTTGCAGACCGCTATTCCGGCGATAAAATCGGTATAGGCCCGCCCCTGGTCGTCATACAAAGTAGATCCCCGCCCTTTAACCAGTGCAAGAGGGTACCGGGCATAAGTATTAGTAATAACTTGATCTGCCGTTTGTTTAATATTCATCTTTTTTCCACAGTCTTTAAGAGATGGTCACTTCCGTTCCGATTCCCTGGTCCGTAAACAGCTCCAGCAATATTGCGTGCCGGCGTTTCCCGTTAATGATGGGAACTTTCTTGACGCCGCCCCGCAAGGCTTCCACGGCGCACTGGATCTTGGGTATCATACCGCCGGTAATCCCCTTGTCGGCAATCATCTGCCGGGCCTGGTCAGCATTGATGGAGGAGATGAGCTTTGCTTTACCGTCCAACAAACCATCCACATCGGTCATCAGAATCAAACGTCCGGCATTGAGCGCCACAGCCATCTGGCTGGCGACCAGATCAGCGTTGATATTATAGGTTTCACCATTATCACCGACGCCCACGGGGGCGATCACGGGAATGAACCCATCCTTGGTCAGGGTCCGGATAATCGCCGGATGGATTCGCGTCACCCGCCCCACCATCCCGGGATCAATAATCTCCGGCGGTTTGGTTTCATCCTCCTGAAAAACGATCTTCATCTTCTCGGCCCGGATCAGTCCGCCATCTTTTCCACTGAGCCCAACCGCCTTGACCCCTTGCCGGTTAATCTGGGCAACAATGGCCTTGTTCACCTTTCCTCCCAAGACCATCTCCACCACATCCATGGTGGGACCGTCAGTCAATCGCATGCCGCGGACAAATTTGGGCGTTATCCCCATCTGGTCCAATACCGAGTTAATCTGGGGACCGCCTCCATGCACCACCACCGGATGGAGCCCGACCAGTTTCAATAAGGTGATGTCACGGGCGAAGTCCTCTTTCAGCTGCTCCTCCACCATGGCGTGCCCCCCATATTTGACCACCACCGTCATACCGGCAAATTGGCGGATATAGGGCAATGCCTCGATGAGAATATCGGCAATGTTGGTTTTCGAAATCGAGCTCTCCATCAAAGACTCCTCTATCACTATAGAATATACCGGCTAAGGTCCTCATCATCTTTAATATTTTTGAGCTTGTCATCTACAAAGGCGGCATCGATCACGATCTTGGGAGCCGCCACATCGGGTGCGTCGAACAAGACATCTTCCAACAAGCACTCCATCAGGGTGTGCAGCCGTCTGGCGCCAATATTTTCCGTACGCTGGTTGACCTCTTCGGCAATGGTCGCCAACCTTTCGATGGCATCCGATGTAAAGGACAACGCCACGCCGTCGGTCTTGAGCAATTCAATATACTGTAAAACGAGAGCGTTATCCGGCTCTGTCAGAATGCGCACAAACTCGTCACGCCCCAGGGAATCGAGTTCAACGCGAATGGGAAATCTCCCCTGAAGCTCCGGAATCAAATCCGAGGGCTTGATGGTGTGAAAAGCGCCGGAAGCGATAAACAAGATATGGTCGGTGCGCACGGGCCCGTATTTCGTGGTCACCGTACTGCCCTCCACAATGGGCAGCAGATCACGCTGTACGCCTTCGCGAGACACTTCAGGTCCACGGCTCTCATTTTTCGCCACGATTTTATCGATCTCGTCCAAAAAGATGATGCCGGACTCTTCTACCTTGGTGACCGATGTTCGAACCACTTTCTCCATATCCACCAGGTTCTGGGCCTCTTCTTCGGCGATGGTTTGCAGTGCTTCCGGCACCTTGACCTTCCGGCGCTTGGTGTTCTTGGGCATCACGTTATTGAGCATGTCTTTGAAGTTAATGCCGAGCTCCTCCATGCCCATGTTGGAAAAGACCTCCACCACAGGTGTGGATCGCTCGGGCAGATCCAGATCCACATACCGGTTGTCCAACTTGCCTTTGTACAACATGCTGCGCAATTTTTCACGAGTCGCCGAAGAGGTTTGGGCGGATTGATCCGCGATCGCCACGATATCAGATGAGCCCTGCTCCTCAGGTCGAATATTTTGCCGGGGATCGGATTTTGGAAGCAGCAGATCCAGCAAGCGCTCTTCGGCGATTTGACGGGCCTTGCTTTTCACAGCCTCTTGCTCCTGTTGGCGGACATCGTTGACTGTCAGGTCCACCAGATCCCTGACCATGGACTCCACATCACGGCCCACATACCCCACTTCGGTGAATTTGGAAGCCTCAACCTTGTGAAATGGCGAATCGGTCATCCGGGAAAGACGCCTGGATATCTCGGTCTTGCCCACTCCGGTGGGACCGATGAGAATTATATTTTTGGGGGCGATCTCTTCACGAAGGGCCTCGGGCACCTGCCGGCGCCGCCAGCGGTTGCGCAATGCAATTGCGACAGATCGTTTGGCATTGTGTTGACCGATGATGAACCGATCCAACGCCTGCACTATCTCGATGGGTTTAAGATTCTGCATGATAAGGTATCTCTTCGATGGTCAATTGTCGGTTAGTAAAAACACACAGGGTCGAGGCGATCTGCATTGCGGCTTCCGCCACTTGCATGGCGTCCATTGCGGTATGGTCAAGCAGCGCCATGGCGGCCGCTTGGGCGGCCACTCCTCCTGATCCGATGGCGAGCACCCCTTCATCTGGCTCGATGACATCGCCATTGCCGGAGATCAAAAAAAGATTCCGATCATCGGCGGCCAGCATCAACGCCTCCAATCGCCGAAGATACTTGTCGGCACGCCAATCCCGGGCAAGCTCCACGGCACTGCGCGTTAGGTTGCCATTGTATCGTTCGAGCTTTCCCTCCAATTTTTCGCTGAGGGTCAAGGCGTCCGCAGTTGCACCGGCAAAACCGACCAGGATCCGATCGTTGTAAATCCGCCGCACCTTGCGGGCATGGTGCTTTATAACCGTGTTGTTCAACGTTACCTGACCGTCGCCGGCCAGGACTACTTTGCCGCCATGGCGGATCCCCAGTATGGTGGTGCCATGCATTGCTTCGTCAAGCTGTGATGATGCCATAATCGTCGTTCCAATAGCTATATTGTCGTAAAAGGTCTAAAAACAACCTATCAAAATCAAACGTGCAATCCTTTTTTTGTCACTCTCGGTTCATCACACCGCCCCCCCC
>JASFKE010000160.1:0-7906 GCA_050118795.1 Desulfobacteraceae bacterium
TTTCATGATATATTGGCGCCAACGCTACCACAGGCTTTAAGATAAATAAATTAGGCTGCAGGGAGAAAAAACGCCGTAAACGGAGCGGACATTTATTCTTAGGAGTACTTTTTCGATGGTGAACATTCTCATCTGCAGATCCTGGACTTTCTTATCACTGCTTTACACGGGTATCGCTATTTTCAACTGGTCAGGGCCAGCGCAAGCAACTCAGCTATTAGATATCCGTGTGGGAGAATACGACAAATTCACGCGTATCGTATTTGATTTGGATCGGCCCACTCCAAATCCCGATATCGAAATTCAATCTTCAGGGCAACTCCTCATAACATTCAAGAAAGCCAGCGTGAATCTGATCCGTAAAATTCCTGTGGAGAGAAGTCGACATTTAAAAAAACTTCAACTCTGGCAACGCCAAGGGGGATTATCAGCACTGCTGATATTCGATTACCCGGGTATCCGCATAGAGTCATTCCGATTGAGCGACCCACCCCGGTTTGCCGTGGATATTTTTCCCACTGCTGAACAAACAAAGGATAATATGACGAAGCGCTCGGATCCGTTGGTGCCAGTTCCAAATGAAAGCGTTCCATTAGTGGAAAAAATCGATCAGCCCAGCAAAAATGGGTTGGCGACAAAGCATGTCCAATCGACGACTCACGAGCAAAACTCTGATATCACTGAAAAAAAAACGACGCCTGCTCAGAGTGTAGAAACAACCCCCCGGGCGGATAACGGCCCCACTGCGATGGCGATGGAAAAAGTTCAACCCAGGATGACCAGACAGCGAATACCGAAGCCGACCAAAGCCGATTCCGTAGATCCACAAAACAGCTCCCGCCCATCGCAAAATCTCCTCCAACTCTATTTGGTCGTCACACTGGTGATCATCACCATTGCTATATTATTGTTATTAATATTGATGTTGTTTACCCGACAACGATTATCAGACGAAAGAAATGAGGTTTAAACCTTATCAACGGTAAAATGAAGACAACTATCAACCTGCCAGATGAACATCAATACAGCATTATGCAGCGTGTCCTTGACGGCACCCTCGCTGTGGATACTGTGGATGAATTTAAAGAAATATTAGATATCTACCCGGATGATCCGCTGCTACAACGAAAATTCGCCGATCTTTTGATGAAAAAAAGCCGATTGGACGAAGCCGTTGAGGCCTTTGATCGAACAAGCCGCCTTTTTATCGATGTGGGGATGAATTTGCAGGCCATCGTCGCCAAAATACTGCAGTGGAGTATTCAAAAACCGACCCATGATAAAGGCAGGCAATTCCAAAAGCTATTGAGCCGGAAAGGTGCTCAGTATAATCCTTTACAATGCTTTTGGGCCAACATGAGCTATGCGGAGTTGATTGCTATCATGACTCGCCTGGTTCGCGTTCAATTACCGGCAGGGAAAAAAATCGCGTGTATCGATGAGCCGGCCGATGATATTTACTTTGTTGTCAGCGGGACTCTGGCCGAAACCATCTCCCCGGATTGTCAACTCGAGGCATCCAAGGCCGGAATTGAAACAGAACCGATGCTAATAGGCCCCAATGATATCTTCGGCAATGTATTCCCACTGGATCAGCCTACCCTGTCCTATACAGATGTAGAGGCCATAAGTGATGTAGAACTCGTTAAAATTTCCAAAGCTGTCCTGCACAATATCTGCTGCAAATTTCCTAACATTGAAAATCTGCTTCTTGATATTTACAACCCCCAAAATGTCAATAAATGCGACCGGCCGTGGCAAACTGTCCGCCGAAGTATCAGATATGGCGTTCCCACTAAAGTTGAACTCAGCCCTTTACCCGTTGATGACCATGAACCCGATTTCACTCTCACCGGCACCGCTGTTGATTTGTCGTTAGGGGGCGTGTGTGTCGACCTGGGTGCTCCAAGCGCCGACCCACATCAAAGTTTCTCGAAAGGTCAATCCACAAGGATCTCCTTGGTCTTGCTCAAGGACTTGGAAATATTGGATTTATCCGGGAAAATCGTATGGCATCGGAAACGGGAAAACGAAAAGGGGGCATCTGTGCTGATCGGTATTCGTTTTGATTCCATGGATGCAACTGATCACGAAACACTCTCTATATATTGTTCGGGCAATGCTTAGGACTTTTTTATAGCCTATCAATCAACGCGCTGATGATGTCTCGTTGATATTCCGTGACGTTTTCGTACTCGACACCGATACCGTCGTGGTGTGTACGCATCACTTTTCCGTTAATTTTAAACGGCAGCACCTCATCGGCTTCGGACAGAGAAAAACACAGTGATATTTCCTGTCCCTCTTGAAAATTATCCCCTGTCTCGATAAAAACGCCGCCGGCACTAATATCTCGGATACAGCTACGGTATGCCTTGCCACCGGAAGCGAAGTCGACAATGATGTAACATTTTAAACGGGGATACTCTCTAATCCATTTAAAATGAGGATGTTGAAAGAGACGCAATCTTTGCAGCAGATTATCTTTATCCAGTTGATTAATCAACACGAACAGGCGGGCGATAATCATCTCTCGATGAATATCCATGTTTTCAGGCCCAGGGGGCAAATACCGCTTATCATCGCTGTCATCGCCGGAGCTTGGTTCATTTTCCAACAGTTTCAAAATAGTGACCAATTGATCGGTCTCCATTTTATAAATTGAAACCGACATCCTGGCGACGATGGTCTGTTTTTCGATTTGATTAAGTGGTTGGGTCATTGCCGTAAGCTCCTGCTCCGGATACGTGCTGCATTCTTACCTGCCGAAGCTACTTAGGGATTTCAAGTGGTTACTGATATCTTATAGCGCATCCAAACACCTGAAGTCAACGATCGGCGCGGATCGAACGGGTAACCCCTATAGTTGCTTAAAAAAGATGGCAAAAAGGCTAAAAAACACTCGGCAGCAGGAAAAAGACAACCCAATACCGGGAACTTGCCACTGCCTGGGGCGATAAACCATTGTGCGTGAGACTCAATGGACATTAAGGGTAGACAGGGGAAGCTGTATTGTACGGCGACCGATAACGCAGTCTAAAAACGTTATCTTAAAGCCTATAACACTCTTTTTATTTGACACTAATACTGTAATTCTCTATACTCCATTGAACTAAAAGGGTTTTCTCGTCGTACGGAATAATAATGCTTAAATTGGTTAATTGGAGAAACATTGAATCCGCTGGCTAATGCAGCGCGTTTTTAATTATTTACAGTTGGTTGTTGCTGCACAAAGGGTAAGCTTAATCTGTGGTATTGGAACTTAACCCCTTGGAAAAACTAACTGGTTTCCTAAGGAGGAAAATCGTTGTCCTACATACTTGATCAAGAGCAGTTGGATGGAATCGAAGAGGTCTTGCAAAAAGACCTAATGGATCTAGGGCTAAAGTGTGTCATTCTCATTGATATGGCAGGTAATATTATTGCTAATTTGGACAATGGCCAAGTGGGACATGATGTCTATTCCTTAGCTGCTTTAGCCGCGGGTAACTTCGGTGCAGTCTGTGCTATGGCGGCCATTATTGGTGAGGATGATTTTTCATTATTGTTTCACAAAGGTAAAAATGAAAACATCCATTTCAGTAAAATCATGGATGACTTTTTACTGGTCACAATTTTCGGCAATGATGTCTCTTTGGGCTATCTCCGCCTCAAGGTTGATGAGTCCATCATCAAAATTACCGATATCTTTGAAAAAACGAAAAAAATATAACGGCGGCCCTATCATAAAAATCAGATTGAAATCATCTACTGGACAGGTTTAAGACGAGGATACCTGCGTGGCGGTTATTCATATTCGTAATAAAGAAGTTCAGATCAAGATTGTATATGTCGGCCCAGGTCGGGGGGGTAAGACAACCAATCTGGAATACATATTCAGCAAAATACGGCACCGTATCCTGTCGGATATGGTCAGCATCAAGACACATGGCGACCGTACCCTCTTTTTTGATTTTTTACCATTCGATCTTGGCCAAATAAAAGGATACAGGATTAAAACACAACTCTATACAGTTCCCGGACAAATCAAATACAATGCTACGCGCAAACTGGTTTTAAAGGGTGTGGACGGTGTGGTTTTTGTGGCCGATTCCATGGCCGTGATGCGCCAAAAAAATATCGAGGCGTTTGGTAATTTAGTAGAAAACCTAGCTTTCTACGATATAGACATATTTGACAAATTCCCAATCGTCTTGCAGTATAACAAACGAGATCTGGCTGACAATGGTGTTCCCCTGATGGAGATTGAAACCATGGATGGAGACCTGAATTCTAAACTAAAGGCACCAGCTTTCGCAGCAAGCGCAGTTTCCGGTGAGAATGTTATCCCCACTGTCAAGAAGGCAATAGCTACGACAATTGTCTCGTTGCAAGATCAACTCGTATAGGAGGCCAGCATTGGATAAATCATCGAAAGAAAACATGGTCAATGACATCGAAAAGCGCCTGGACAATTTTTTTGATGAGAGTGAAGAGGTTAACGCTTCCAAAATGCAGGCCATATCCATAGAAAAACTTAAATCGGTTATACTCTCTATCGATTGGGAAATTACCGACGACTGTTTAAGCGAATTGATAGATGAAACAGATGCCCTTTTGCCCCACTTCGAAGATGACCGTTTTTCCCACAGCCTCTTGCGTATGTTGAAAGCTGTCGGCCGATATATTCGAAAACGCAAAGCACAGGCACATCCCGATGCCATAAAAAAGATTATGTCTGTCTTCTCCAGCATAGAAAAACTGACCGAAAACAATGAAATGGAGGAGGATTTAAAAAAGCAGATCGTCGCAAAAGAGATAAGTGGGTTCAAGTCCCTCAAAAAACAAGTTGAAAAAAAAGGTGACACTGCTGAAAAACATTCCGAAACCCCGGCATCAAGTTCCGAGGAGTTCATTGAATATGAAAAGTTCCAACAGGCACTAAACGCCTTGGAGGTGCGATTCAACACCCAAATAGAGGATGTAAAATCCCAATTGGCCTCTTTACAGAAAGAGGTGGCTGATAAACGCTCCAGCTGATCTTTTCCCACCAATGTGCATTACATAAACCAATTCACTCATCCCATCTATGCAACTATGGGGCTCAATCAGGCAAGATTGATGATAGGTCGCTCACCGAATCGGTATTGACCTCTCTGGCAAAGCGATCCTCCACAAGCCCGTCTATATCTGCCGTTTTGATCAGATTGAATCGCACCATCAAATCGGCCATATACTGCAACTCTTCCTGCACCGGAATGTATTGATCAAATACGATACGGCCTTGGGGCGTTTTTAGCGCATACTCAACTAAATCTACAGGTTGTCCCCAATATCGGCTGGCTATGGCAGCCGCTGAAGAGAGATTTTTTTCAGCCCAAATGCCTGACTTGACCACACCTTCAACCAGAAATTTCACCGTTTCGGTATCCTCACGTATGAACTTTTGCTTGACCAGGACTAAATTGCAAATGAAGCCCGGCCAAATATCCTCCGCGTAAAAAAGCAGGTCGGCTGTTCCCGATTTAAGCGTCTGCCCTGCAAACGGCTCACCCACAAAATAGCCATCCAAAGCACCCGAACTTAACGCAGACGCCATATCCGGAGGATTCATCTCCACAACATTAATTTGACCGGTCAACCCGACCTCGGCAATGGCTTTTAGTAAACCAAGGTTGTGTCCTGAATACCGCATGGGCACAGCAACGGTTTTACCGACCAGATCCTTCAACGATTTGGCAGCCAACTGTTTATGCACAACGAAAGTACTCTCGTGCCGATTTCCGATGGTAACCACTTTGACATCCTCACCTTGCTGCCGGAGGACAATCGATAGGGGGGCTATGATAAATGCCACCTCAATTTCATCATTGCGAAACGCTTGCGCCATCTCTGCAAAAGATGAAAATTTCAGCGCTTTAAAACGCACGGCCGCATTTGATTTCAAACTGGCATAATCCAGCAAAGGCGCTGCGAAATTGGTTACAACCGGCATGTAGCCCATTTTGACCACTTTACGTTGACTGGATTCCGTATTGAGCCAGTGATGCAAAGACCAGATGATAATGAACCATAGCAAGGCCACCACCATAATTTTTAGCGGGTAGTTTTGCCATAGCTGGTTGAAATAAAGGGGTCTATACGGCATACGGAACTCCCAACATCAGAAATATTTCACTGCGCAAACGGCTCAAATCTGCATCACGCTCAAAATCACGCGGCCTGGGAAAATCCAGCTTATGCATGAGTTTGACGGTCGAAGGGCGTCCGCTCATCACCACAACACGATCGCCCATAATCAGGGCATCATCAATATCATGGGTGACCACAAGGGTCGTTTTTTTCAGAAATTCATGCATGTTAACAACTTCTTCACGCATCTTCATATGGGTTAAAAAGTCCAATCCACTGAAAGGCTCATCCATGATGAGCATTTCAGGATTAACGGCCAAAGCGCGCGCCAACTCTACCCTGCGCTGCATCCCACCTGAAAGTTGATGGGGGTAGTACGCCTCAAAACCTTCCAGTTCAACCATCTCAATATATTCCTTGATACGCTCACCCTTTTCAGATTTATCTTTAATAAATCCCAAGCCAAGCCCGACATTCTCGGCAACGGTCATCCATGGAAACAGACCGCTATGTTGAAATACAAAGATAGAGTTGACTGAAGACGCGGCAATTGGCTTTTCATCGTATAGAACGTGTCCATAAGTCGGTTCCTCAAAACCGGCGATTATTCTCAACATGGTGGATTTACCGCAACCGGAAGGTCCAAGTATGCAAACCATTTCACCCTCTTGGAATTCCAAACTGATATCTTTCAGTACCAGAACGGTATCACCCGATTGTTCATCGCTTTCGGTGGTGGTACGGGGCCGGCTACGCCGATTCATGAAAACTTTCGTCAGATTTTCAATCTTTATTCTTCCCATAGACTCCTCTACCGGGCCGAGCTGCCCCATTGTGCGGATTCGATCCGTCCTAAACGTTTCATCAAACAGTCAAGAAATAAACCGATGATGCCGATGACGATCATACCATCCATGACAAAATCCATGCGTAAGGCATTGCGGGCATCCAAGATGAGGTATCCCAGTCCGGATTGAACAGCTATCATCTCGGCTGCAACCACCACAAGCCAGGCGATGGTTACCGTAAGCCTTAATGAGGTGATAACCTCGGGCATGATGGCTGGGAATATGACCTTGGTCAATGTCTCGATACGGTTGAAATTAAAATTAGCGGCCACCTGCAGATAGGTCGGATTGATGTTGTGTACCGCGATGGTCGTTGAGACCACTAGAGGGAAAAAGCTGGAAAGGAAAATTAAAAAAATTGCAGGATGATCGCCAATACCGAACCAAAGCATGGCCAGAGGAATCCAGGCAAGGGGTGATATGGGGCGTAAAAATTGAATGATCGGGTTGATAAACCACCGTGCAAATCTTATCCGTCCCAATAGGATGCCCATGGGAATTCCAAATATAATCGCCAGATAGAAACCAGCTGTGACCCGATACAAACTGGCGACCGTATGCCGCACCAGTGTCCCGTTTTCCAATAGCTCATACAGGCTGGACACCACCGTGGCGGGATCCGGGAAAATATGTGTACTCCACCCACTGTAGAGGGCAAACGCCTCCCATATAAATAAAACTATCCCAAAGGCGATACCCCCGAACCAGTATCTGCGCTTATGATCGTCACCGTCGTGCATTTGGTTTGAAGGGGTCGTATCCATAATATTTCTGATTGCTTTTAAACTGCCTCTCGGAAAAAAATCAGTAAGAGTTATAAATCAAATGGATTCCTATTAATGTCAGCAGGAAAATGAAAATTTCCTTCAGAATCCTGTCATTGGCTCTTTCAGCAATACGCGGCCCGATTTGGCCTCCGATAATCACACCCGGTACAGCCCACGACA
>JASFKE010000161.1:0-7864 GCA_050118795.1 Desulfobacteraceae bacterium
CAGGGCATAATAGTCCGGGCCTGCGGTTTTCAAACGGGGCACTTTCCGGATGAATCGGCGGTAAGCGGCGATGGCGACACCGGCCAGCACCATTAAACCGGCCACGATGAGGAAGGGGTTCAGGTCGAGATAATATCGGTCATACAGCGATGTCAGTATGATTTTATCAAGGGCGTGGGTGAAAAACAGGAATGTGAAACCGGCAAAAATGAGTATGTGCATAAGCCAGCGAACGAAATCCTCATTGCGGATCCGCATCTGCACAAGCACATCGCTGACAAAAACCCGGGCCAGTTTGGACAGTTTCGGGCTCAAAAGTGTGGTGAACACACCTTTGAGGGCCGTCGGGATTCTCGAGGGCGCCGGTGTCGCCCCATCCCGGCTTTGCATCTCGACACTGAAACGAAACCACCCGGAAACTTTATAAATCAGACCGACCCCAAAGATGGTCAGCGCCCCATATAGTGCGGTATCATATATCATTTGCCACAGTTCCTTATAGATCTATTAACGGGTATCCTTTTAGCCAAGCTTTTTCAACTCATGGCACTCTATGCACTCAGCCGGTTTTTCGATCTCCATCTTTTTATGGCACCCCATGCATTGGAGGTGATAGGCGCCCAAAATACCCGGCATGGAAGGTCTCTTTTCATCCCACTGTCTGGGGTGGCAGTTTGCGCACTGCGGCGGTTTATCCGATGCGGGGCTGTGATGATGGCATCCCTGACAGATGGCATCCTGCTCATTGTGGAAATGACCGGAGAGCCGGTTGTCTTTCATGCGCCCCATGAGCGAATTGATGATCTGCCTGTGCGGGAGTTTGACCGCCTCGTATTCTTTGGAAAGTCGCTGGATCGTAACTGTCTCGGGAATGTCGCCCTTTAAATCCGTTGGAATCACCCGATCAGTCTCCTGAAGCGCCAACCGGGCAAGGAGCGCCTCGTGTTCAGGCGTTGAGGGCTGTGTGATGTTCCGAACCGGTACGCTGTGACATTTAATGCATGCCTCCTTGCGCGTATTACGGCCTTGCCCCATGGCGGCGTGGCAGCCGGCACAGCTTTTATCCTGTTTGCCCGCATTGTGACAACCTTGACAGCTGCGGGTTGAATCGGCCTTGTGCATGGCGGTTTCAAGGTTCGGCGCTTTTTTGCCCGAAGATCCCATAGGTGGTCCGTTGGCAGGTGATCCATTGGGGGTGTGACAATCGCTGCAGGTTTGCATGCTTGCATGATGGCAGACCCTGCAGTTATCGTTGGATGCCTCGTGAGCCTTATGATCGAACGGGACCAAATTCATCGGGTTCTTTGTTTCGTCGGCCGTTGAGGATTTAAAAGCGGATTTGAGCAATACGATATCCGGCTGATTTCGGTCCATCCGGGGAATATTCGTCCGCTTTTTGATCTTGCGCTGTTCAATGGGGTCATGGCATCCGGCGCAGGTCAATGGGGGATTGACCTGTTCGTTAACAGGTGTATTGAGATGGCAGTTGATGCAGCCAAGATGGGACGCCTGACGCATGGAGATTCGGTTGTCTATGGTTTTTTGCCCGTGGCAGTAGCGACAGGTGCCCTCTTTTCCCTTGTCATAGAAGAGCTCTTTTTTATCTTCATTGTAAGCATGATGGCATTTTTCACATTTGTTGTCAGCCTTTTGAGAATGGGCAAAGTGCAGCGATTTGTCAAAGCCCATGGCTTGCCTGGACGACAGATATTTCTCTTTTCCGGTGTGGCAATCATCGCAGTCAATCGGCCCGGTTTTCTCCTTGGCAAGTCTCATCTTGCCATGACAGGCGATGCAACCGTCGTGATAGATATTCATCACGTCGACCCTGTCGGTATTCTCAAAGCGCTTGAACATCGGGTGAATGAGATCGTTTTTGGTCAGATGGCAGGCGGTACAATCAAGGTTCTTGGCGGCCAAGGCTTTGGTGTGAGCGTCATGCAGAAATTCAACAGGTGCTTTTTCGAGTCTGCCAAACACGGCCATTGAATCAATTTTGATCACATCTGCCCGTTCTGGAGCCGACTCTCCGGCTGGGGTGGCGGCGACGACACCGGCTCCGAAATTGCAGCCCAAAATGGAGCCGATGGAGACCGCTGACAAAACGGCCAGACAAAGCCAATTTTTTCCCATCTTCATAATCTAGCTAATCCTTAACATCATGATTCAATATCATATTTCCCTTAACAATCTTTACCAGGCTGCACCTGAAAAATATTTTCAATGATACTAAATAATTGGGCAGCAGCCAGGGTATAAGGGGTCAATGTTAAAAAAAATGCAATTGTAAGTCAATGGATAATATCAACTGGAATTTACGCTTGGGTTTCAAACACCATCTTATCACCTTTGGCATGCGCGTGCAGCTGCGTGTTTTCCCCGATGGTGCCCTTGAGGATCTCCAAGGCCATGGGATTTTCGATGTATTGTTGAATGGCGCGCTTAAGGGGCCTGGCTCCATATGCGGGGTCATACCCCTTCTGCATAAGGAGCCGGCGGGCGCTTTCGCTTAAGGTCAGAAAGATTTTTTTAGCTTCCAGGCGCTTTGCCAGGCGTGCCATTTGAATATCCACAATGGCGCCGATCTGCTCTGGGCTCAGGTTTAAAAAGATGATGGTTTCGTCGATGCGGTTGAGAAATTCCGGTTTGAATTGGGCCCTCAAGCTCTCCATCACCCTTTGCTCCATCTCCTGCCGCCGGCCGGCACCCAACGTTTGGATGAATCGGCTGCCCACGTTTGAGGTCATGATAACGATGGTGTTGGTAAAATCCACCGTCTTGCCGTGGCCGTCGGTCATGCGGCCGTCGTCCAGGATCTGCAGCAGGACATTGAACACCTCCGGATGGGCTTTCTCTATTTCATCGAAGAGCACCACCGCATAGGGATGCCGCCGCACGGCTTCGGTAAGGTATCCGCCCTCGTCGTAGCCCACATAGCCGGGGGGGGCGCCGATGAGGCGGGCAACGGCATGTTTTTCCATGTATTCGCTCATATCGATGCGCACGATGGCCTGCTCGTCGTCAAAAATGAACTCGGCCAGGGCTTTGGCCAGCTCCGTTTTACCGACACCGGTGGGGCCCATGAAGATAAATGAGCCGATGGGGCGGTTGGGATCCTGCAAACCGGAGCGGGCGCGCCGCACAGCATCTGATACCGCCTTAATGGCAAGTTGCTGGCCGATGACGCGCCGGGCCAGGCGCTCTTCCATCTGCACCAGTTTTTCCCGCTCGCCCTCCAGCATCTTGTTGACGGGAATGCCGGTCCACCTGGATATCACCTCGGCGATATCTTCGTCATCCACCTCCTCTTTTAACATTTTACGTTCGTCCTGAAGCGCTTCCAACGCCTGCTGTGCCTGCTCCATCTGCCGTTTCAGCTCGGTGGCGCGGCCATAGCGCAGTTCTGCCACTTTTGCCAGATCGCCTTCACGCTCGGCTTTCTGTTCTTCGATACCGATACGTTCCTGGGCCTCTTTCACCGACCTGAGTTGTTGAATCAACCGTTTCTCTTCATCCCAGTGGTTTTTCATCTGCGCCAGCTGGGATCTCCAGCTCTCAAGCTCATTTTCGATGCCCTCAACTCTTTCGGCCGAAGCTGCATCGTTTTCCTTTTTCAGGGCCTGGCGCTCGATTTCAGCCTGGGTGATTTTACGCTGTATGTCGTCTATCTCGCTGGGCATGGAGTCGATCTCAATGCGCAATTTGGATGCGCATTCATCGATGAGATCAATGGCCTTGTCCGGCAGGAACCGGTCGGTTATATAGCGCTGGGATAGTGTGGCTGCTGCAACGATGGCCGAATCTTTAATGCGCACGCCGTGATGGACTTCATACTTCTCTTTGAGCCCTCTCAAGATGGAGATGGTGTCCTCCACCGTAGGTTCGGCAGTCAGCACCGGTTGAAAACGGCGCTCAAGGGCCGCGTCTTTTTCGATATACTTGCGGTACTCATTGATGGTGGTGGCACCCACGCAACGCAGCGTACCGCGGGCCAAGGCGGGCTTTAGCATGTTGGAGGCATCCATGGCGCCCTCGGCCGCGCCCGCCCCCACCAATGTGTGCAGCTCATCGATAAAAAGGATCACCTCGCCTTCAGCCTTTTCGACCTCTTTCAGTACAGCCTTTAAGCGATCTTCGAATTCACCGCGGTATTTGGCACCGGCGATCAGCGCCCCCATGTCCAAAGAGACCAGTCGTCGGTTTTTGAGGCTCTCGGAGACATCCCCGGCAACAATCCGCTGGGCCAGGCCTTCGACAATAGCGGTCTTGCCGACCCCGGGCTCGCCAATCAACACCGGATTGTTTTTGGTTCTCCGGGATAGCACCTGAACGATGCGCCGGATCTCGTCGTCACGGCCAATCACCGGGTCGATTTTACCCAGACGGGCCATTTCCGTAAGATCCCGACTGAATTTGTCCAGCGCCTGGTACTTCTCCTCAGGGTTGGGATCGGTGATACGCTGGCTGCCGCGGATATCCAGGAGCACCTTGAGCACGCTGTCCCGGGTAACGCCGTGGCGCTTCAGAATTTTACCGGTCCGGCCGCTCTGTGTTTCGGCCAGGGCCAGCAGCAGGTGCTCGATGCTGACATAGTCATCTTTCATTTTGGAAGCTTCGGCAAAGGCGGCCTCCATAACCTTTTGGGTTTCAGGCGATGCATAGCGCTCACCACCGCCTGTGACGTTGGGCAATCGACCGATGGCCTCTGAGACATCCCGGCTGACATCCTCGGGAGAGACCCCTATCTTGCGCAGCATGGCCCGGGCAATGCTGTCGCTTTGCGCCAACATGGCCGCCAGCAAATGCTCAGGCTCTATCTGCTGGTGGTTGTGCTGAGATGCCAGGGCCTGAGCATTTTGAATAAGCTCTTGGGATTTAATGGTAAACTTGTCGAACCGCATGGTCCCTCCTTGAATGGTTGTCGTAGTTGCAAGCTTGCCGGTCTGATTTTTGCATAAAATGTAAACATAGTCTAATTGTTGTCAAACCAGACCAGCGCATTGGTCCCCGGTGGCAGGCAGGATTACCAATTTCGCAACAAGGTGGATTCGATAGCGTACCGGGGTGGGACAAATTTTGTCAGAGCCGACGGATATATGTCATCCAAGTGCTTGACACCCGGCAGGAATGGTGATTTTTTTAACTATACTAAAATGGGACCGGCGTCTCAATTATATATTCTAATATCAGATTATTATCGTAATTAAACCCAGGTGCTTGCACCCACAGGAGGCTAAAACGCCTTAGCGGTATATCGCCAGGAGTGTGATGGCCCGCCGCCCTGTCAATGGCACCAACACCTTGACCCATACGACATGCGAATGAAAAAAGGTTTCGATATGACGATGGCCGCTATCCTGGCCATGTGCCTGGTGTGTTGTCCGTACCCATGGGGGGCATGTTCCCACGCCGGTGTCGATGCTGATGAATCCATATCTTCCGAATCAATGATACAAAAACTGATTCAATCCGCACCCGGACAGCCACTGCTCACCTTTGGCGGGCAATTAAAGAAAGCGGCCTTGCTGATATTAGACAAAATCGGCGTTGATTACGAGTTCGCCAAACTGTATGCCACCTGGATCGTGGCCGCGCCAATGCTGGTAGTGCTTATTTTAATTGTCATGATGTTACGCCCCAGGCGAACAAAAAAAAGAGCTGTCAGCTTTCGTCGTCCCATTCAGCTGGCCCCACGGAAGAACCGGGGGACCACAGTTGTGGACCTTAAAAAGCCTGCAGCGGCAACAGACAAAGATCGGGTATTGGAATTTTTCATCCGACTCTTTAAACAGCAGGTCGGCGCTGTTCCGGATGCAGCCACGGAACTCACCTTGGTTGAGAGCCGTGCGACATGCCCCAATGACACCTATGAAATGAGGGTGAAGACGGGAAACGAGTGGGCCTCACGGCGCATGTCCATCGGCCTGCTTGGTCAGGGCGGCGGCAGCCGCAGCAAATGTTTTTATGTTATTTTTGACACCCATATGGTGCTGAAGATTCCCCCCATACCCATTCCGGAATTTTCCGTTTATCGCTCAAAGATAAAGGCCGAAGCAAAAATCGTAGAGCGGTTGTACCCGCAGGAATGTATCGTTCCGAGAATGGCGGTGATCCTTAAGGCCGTGCATACCATAGAAGGCAGCGAAAATCTTTCGGAAGATATGCAGGAGGCCAGGTATGTTCACCTTCTGGAAGTCAATCCAAAGTATCAGGAGTATTTAAAAATTGGACCATCTTTTGCCTTTTTTATGGATTTGTCCAAGCATTTCTTCTTGAGCACCACTTTGGAGGAGATTCACCGTGGTGACCGGCAAATTGTCAACGAAGCACTCAAACAGCATGAGCTGCTATGGGACCGGCATGGCTTTGTTTGCCGATACGGCGAAGAGCTCAGCGCCGTTTGCCATGAACTGCAGGATGCATATTACCAGTGCGAGGGCCATTTGCGACAACTCATTGAAGAAGCAAAAGCAATTGACGATATTCCGGCCTATAAACTCAAGCAGTGGTTCGTGAACCATTTGGCAGGAGAAAGGATCGATGCCGCCACAGAGGATCTACCGGAAGAATTTGTTGAGCGGGCAAATCGTTTGTTCTATCGAGTGCTGCGTGAAAAGCATCTGCAGGTTGAACAGTATCGCCAAAGTGTGCGTGACAATATCAAACAGATGCGGTTCTCACAACACCGTACCCAGTTGGAAAATCTGGCGACCAATACCCTTGAACTATTGGCATGGATTGATGAAAAAGAGCTCACTCTAAGGGATCTAAAGCCTGAAAACCTGTTTGTGGCCGGCGATCCCAAAACGTACCCGATCTTTTTGAATGACGCCAAAAAATTCTCCATCGGACTCATCGATGTGGAGACGGCCGTTGTGATGGGCACCCGAGCCTCGGATGATATCCCCCAGCCTCAATTGGCCGGCACGCCCCTGTACGCCACGCCTTCCCATCTTCTGTCCAATGCAATACTGCAAGAAATCTATCCGGATGTGCGGACCATACTTCACATGCAGGATTGGTATGCAACCATTGCCATCATTTATAAAATCATAACCGGGAAGAATATGTTTTCCGCAACCGCTTTGGTATTTCCCGATTTATTGGAGCAGATCAAGCTGATGGATCCGGCCGGCCCGGATATGGGCAAAGATATTGTTCGGATCAATCAACAGTTCTGGAGCAGCGCGGTGTACGAATGCAAGCACACCATTGCCATGGATTTAGAGATATTTGAACGGATCGAGGTGGTCGTCCCAAGGTCGATGTTACCGTATATCGTTAACGCGTTGCATGAAGGATGCAAACTGATATCAGCTGATCTGGCGCAGACCGTATCCCGGCAATCCGTCTTTTCGGATAGACACAAGCGCCAGTTTTTGCTTGATGCTCCAGTGGAGAAAATAAGCGCGATGAAGGAAAAATTACTCGAGGCAAAATCCAATAATGGCAAAAGGGGCCAAAAGCTCGAAAAAGCGCTATCGGTGATAGCTCGCATTGAAGATCAAAAGAGACACTTGCGACGCAAACTCGAAGCCGCTGCCTTGCTGAAAGCCTACGCCGGCCCAGTTGCTGCTGATCAACTGCTCGAAGCCATGTTCCAGCGGGTGTTCAGCGAAATGTACCTGCCTCACTGGCCGGCGTTGGAACCTGCCGCGTGGCGTGGGGGGTCGGGTGTGGGGTTGGATGCCACATATCAAGCCACCATGTAGCTCAAAACGCCTGAGGACGCCAAATCCTTCGTTGCCGGAGGTTCGCAGTATAGCAATACGGCTGGTACTTTCCAGAAAGCAGATGTTGGGCAGACGAGCGAGCCTTTTAGGTGAGCTCGCTCGCCTGCCCGACTCTGTAACTCGGGTCGCGA
>JASFKE010000162.1:0-7846 GCA_050118795.1 Desulfobacteraceae bacterium
AAGCAAAAAACCGCCGGGCTGCAAAACACGCTGGATCTCACCCAACACCGCATGGGGTTCCGGGCACAGGGAGAGCATGCACTCACACACCACAGCGCCGAAAGTGCCGGCGGTGGCCGGCAGTTGTTCGGCCCGTCCCCGTATCAGCGGCAAGCCGCGATGTTTCAGCGCGCCTTCCTCGAGCAAGAGAGCGGAGAGATCCACACCCGCAGCCTCCAGCCCATGCAGGCGCCGCAAATGCTCGACACAGGCGCCGGTGCCGCAGCCGATATCCAGAACACGGGTACCGGCAGCCAATCGGCAGCGGGCCAGGCCCCGATCCGTCAGATCGAATCCGCCGGGCCGGATGGCGGGTCCGGTTACCGCTCTGAGAGTCGGTGATTCATATAGATTCAAAGTCCCCACCCATTGTCATTTATCTTCCAGTAATTTCTCGACTTCGGCCATTTTGCCCAGCGCCACATGTTCCGAGATCAACACCCTGCCGCAATCGGGGCAGTGGGGCAGATCCGCGGTGAAGCGATTGCCCATGTAAGCGACATTGACGGTTCCGGCCACCAATTGGCAATCGCACTTTTCGCAACGCCACTGCAGATCTTCGAAACGCACATTTTCCGATTTCATGGTCCCAACACCTCCATTCGATGGGCATAGGCGTTGTGCACCACATAACGCTTTCCGGCAACCGAATACTCGACCCAAAAGGTCACTTTGAAAGGGGCATAGGCCGCTTTGTAATGCCCGGTAGGGGGATGCAGGAACCTGTCGCCGGCAGTTTCCGCATGGTGGATGACAAGTTGTAGATCTTCGACCAGAATACGGCGCTGCTCCATGAGTTCAGCCACCTCTTCAGATATCTCCAATTTTATCTCCTGGTATCTCTCCATGGCATCGGGCACCTCGCCCCATAAACATTCCAACAGCTTCGCCTTGAGTCGGGCGCGGTTTTCCTGACGCAGGGACCATCCCGGGGGCGGACGAAGGGCCGGATCGGCCTGCCGGGGATCAGGAAAGAGAAGATCCAGCAAATGGATGACCCGCTTGCCGGCAGCCGCCAGATTGTCCCGGCACATGGCGCAATAGGCAACGTAGTCGGCAGGGTCGCGTCCGGCACGCCGTTGGGCCACCTCCCGGGCCAGTTCGGGATTGGCGTTTTGCATCAATCCGCCGAATCCGCAACATTCGGTCTCACCCTGCCCCAAAGCCATCTCCCGTACCGATACCCCCGCCCTATCCAGCAACCGTCGCACACAGTCCTGCAACCCGGCTTCGCGGCGGGTGGTGCAGGGATCGTGAACGGCCAGGGTCCGGGTCGTATCCGACGCCGGGACCGCAGGTCCATGATCATCCAGCACGGACCAGAGCGGCACAGCAGAAATCATCGGCAAATGCTCTTTGAAAATCTGCAGGCAGGTGGAGCAAGCCAAAATCATCCGGGGTTTTCCCAGAGACTGCCAACGTGTTCTCAACACCGCCTCATGATTCTCAAAATGCTTCTGGTTTCCGGCCCAATGGGCCGGAGCTGCGCAACAACCGAGGATCAGTCCGACCCCCCCTGCCAGCACCGATCGCAGGTGGGCATAGACCGCCTCCACTTGACCCGGAGTGGATGCGCAAAGTTGACATCCTGGGAAAAAAGCGTATCGGCTGGTTTGACAACCGGGCTGGTGCCGGGCCAGGGCGAACCGGTCGCTCCGGCTGAAGGCCATATCCAACAGAGCGAACTCATGGGCCGCCGGCGGCATCCTGCCGCTTCTCACCATGGTCTGCCGCGCCTCCAGACAAAGGTCCTGCATGGCAAAATTGTTGGGACACACCTGCTCGCAAAGCCCGCACAGACTACAGGAGTTGATCATCCGGTTGGCCGGATGGTCACCCATGACGATGGACAGGTTATTGTAGATCTGCCGGGCGTACTTTTTTGGATAGGCGCCGAACTTTTCAAGGTAGGCACACACTTTGACACACTCCATGCACTCACACTGCAGGCATCGCCCGGCTTCATCCCGGGCACTGGCGTGTGGATAGGTCCCTTGCCCTTCTGGCAAGGGAACGGCCGGCAGTGGCGCCACTTCCTTCAGGCTGGTGAAGAGCCGGGTCTCGAACGGCCCCTCTTTTTCGCGGCCGGCGGTCAGGGAGACATCCTGTAGAAATCGATCGATCGACATCGCGGCCCAGCGTCCCTGGGCTGTCTGCCAGACCGGAGACGGGTTTTGCCCCCCGGCAAACAGCCCCTTACGGCCCGCTGTCCGACCTTTTGAATCGAATCGAACGCCGCCCCCCCGGTCGTTGGGTTCGACACCCCATACCCGGCCGCTTACGGCATCCAGCCCCAGGTATACAGCATCGAAGGATTCCCGGCATCGGGAAGCAATCTGCCCGCAGTCCGGATCGCAGCCCAGCTCGAACACAACCCCCAGGCTGATGAGTCCGGCGATCTGCCTATGGATAATATCAGGCGGCAGCCGGCGCGGGTCGAAACGGCGCAGACCGGCCCCCGGCTGCTCCCTGGCTTCGAAGACGGTGACCGCATAACCTTTGCGGGCCAAATCCCAGGCCGCGGTCAAGCTACTCAACCCACTGCCTGCCACAGCCACGCGTTTACCCCTGGCCGGCATGGGCAAAATTCGTAAAGCCGGCGGTTCGGTCTGCACACAGGTACGTTCCAAAACGCCGATACGGATGGCCTCGCCGGCCTCGCCCCGCTTGCAGCGGGATTCACATGGCGCATCGCAAATGCGCCCCAGAATCTCAGGCAGCGGCATATGCCTTTGCAGGACCTTCCAGCCATCCGCCCAGCGCCCTTGCCCGATGTGCCCCACAAAGGCCCGCACATCTACGTGGATCGGGCATGCGGCCGTACACCAAGGTGGCTCTTGTTGAATGCAGCGATATTCCAGCTCCTTTAAACCCTGCTGATCCATAACGCCCCTTACCCGCTTACGGCATCGCGGCCAACACCTTTTCCGGAAGGGCCGGCAGGCTGCGAATGCGTGCGCCGGTGGCATTGGCAATGGCGTTGATCACGGCCACGTGGGTCGAGGTCAACGGCAGTTCACCCACGCCTGCAGCGCCAAAGGGGCCGTCCGGACGCGGCGTCTCGATGTAGTGAATATCAATCTTGTCCGGGATATCCTTGGCATAGGGGATGCCGCAGGCCTTCAACGAAGTGTGTTTTTTCAGGTCGTCGAAGTCTTCGGACAAGGCCAGACCGATGCCCTGGGCCACGCCGCCGTAAATCTGGCCGTCCACCGCCAGCCGGCTGTTGATCTTGCCCACATCGGCCATTACGGTGTAACCTTCGACTTTGGTCTTGCCGGTCTTGGTCTCCACAGCCACTTCGGCCATGAAAAGACCATACATATAGGTGCAGAACGGCGAGCCTTGGGCGGTCTCCATATCGCAGGCCGTACACATGGAGGAGGTCCAGCTGCCATCGTAGCTCAGGGGGATATTTTCGGCTTTCATCTCATCGTAGGTCCGATAGTTGCCGTTGGATTTTTTCATAGCGTTGACCAGCATCTGGCAACCGTTGATAATGGCGTTGCCGGTGACGACCTGTTGACGGCTGCCGCCCGAAGGTCCGCTGTTGGGGGTAATGCCCGTATCGTTCATGACCAGTTTGATCTGCTCCGGTTTCAGCCCCAGAGGGCCCAGGGCTTTGTGGGCGGTTCCCAACGTACCAATGTCAGCGCCCTGGCCGTGATCCTCCCAGGAGTTGTAGACCGTTACGGTATTGTCCGGATTGAGCTCCACACGCACAGCGGAAGCGTCCGGACCGTCCAGGCCGCAGCCATAAATACCCAGGGAGATCCCCACCCCCTTTTTGACTTCACCGTTGGATTGCTTCTTCGCTTTTTTCTTGGCGTCCTTGTACAGGGGACGCAGCTTTTCGACCATTTCGGCAAACGGATAAACTTCAGGCGGTTGCCCGGTTGGGGTGGTGTCCCCTTTTTTGTACATATTGATCGCGCGCAGCTCCAGGGGATCCATGCCCATCTTTTCCGCCAGCTCGTCCATCAGGCTCTCGCTGGCCAAAAAACTCTGGGGGGAACCATAGGCCCGGAAAGCTGAACCCCAGCCATGGTTGGTGGCCACGGTGCGGCCCACTCCACGGATATTGGCAATGCCGTAGCCGGCTCCGATGAACTGGGCGCCGCGCATGGTCAGCAGATCTCCGAATTCGGAGTAGGGACCATGGTCCACGCTCCAGTCGGTCTCCATGGCCATGAGTTTACCCTGGGCGTCGGCGCCGTATTTGACCTTCAGCCAGAAGGGAGAGCGTTTACCCGTATAGGTGATGTGCTGATAGTAGTTGTAGCACAGGTATACGGGGCGACCGGTGGCCATGCAGGCCACGCCCAGCAGGCCTTCCATTGTGGGGCTGAATTTGTAGCCAAAGGTGCCGCCGGTGGGATTTTGCACCAGGCGCAGTTTTTCGGGATCGATGCCCAAACCCGGTGCGATCATGGCATGGTGCAAATGAATACCGATGCTCTTGGAGTGAATATTCAACACCCCCTGCTCGTCCATAAAGGCGCAGCCGACGTCCGGCTCCATGGTCAAGTGGGGCTGTCTCTGCAGATAGTATTCGCCCTGAACCGTATGGGCGGCTTTGTCCATCAGCGGGGCGGTCTCTTCGCCCTTTTTGATGGGGATCTCATAGTAGATATTGGGGGTACCGGGATGGATCTCGATGGCATCGTCGGCCATAGCCGCCGGAGCGCTCAGGTAAGCCGGCAGCGGCTCCAATTCCACCTTGACCTTTTCAGCGGCCGCCCGGGCCTGGTCCACCGTATCAGCACAGACAATGGCGATGGCGTCGCCGAGTTGGTAGACTTTTTCGTCGCACAGAATCGGGCGATCCCAGCCGTCGCCTTTGTTGGTGGGGAAAGTGATCAGGCCGGTGATACGGTTCTTGCCCCTGACCTCTTTATGGGTGACGATCTTGACCACGCCCGGCATCTTTTCGGCTTCACCGGTATCGATGGCCTTGATATTGGCATGGGATACTTTGGCCTGAACCAGGGCCAGCTGCAGAGTCCCGTCAGGCATCTTCACGCCCAGATCTGCACCATAATTCATGGTGCCGGTGGCCTTGGCGACGGCTGTGGGACGCGGATGCCTGGTACCCCACACTTCACCGTCGGCGGGCATCTTATACATCAAGTCCGCAGCCTTCATTTCGCCGCGCAGAACCTTGGCCGCATCCATGACGGCATCCACGACCTGCTTATACCCGGTGCAACGGCAGGCATTGCGGTGCTTTGTGTACCACCCGCGCACATCCTCCCGGGTGGCATTAGGATTTTTATCCAGCATCGCCTTGGCGGAAACAATAAGGCCCGGCGTGCAGAATCCGCACTGAATCGCACCATGGACGATGAAGGCCAGCTGCAGCGGATGCATGCTGTTGACAGTACCGATACCTTCGATGGTGGTTACCGACGCACCATCGGCGACCTTGGATATTTTAGTGACGCACGAACGCACCAGCTTGTTGTCGAGGATGACATTGCAGCAACCGCATTGAGCCTCTCCGCAACCCACTTTGGTGCCGGTCAGACCTAATTGACCGCGCAACACATTGGCCAGCGACGCATCCGCCGGAGCAAGGACCGCGAGTTCGGTACCGTTGACGTTGATCGTTTTCTTAATCATTGAGGCTTCCTCCTTTTTAAGATTTGATGTTCTCAATTTGTCAATGGCTCATCCACGGAAACACTATTTCACCACGGCGCCCGACACCGCATGAAACCCATCCGTGGAACCCATGAAAGATCAGCCCTTGCGCCGGATATCATTACGCTATCGAGTATCGCTCCGCTTCCGATGGATACGTCACACCTTACCGAAAGCACATGATGGATAACGGCATTGGGGACATCCGGCGCAAAAACCGCCGTGTCCCAACCGAACGATATCTTTTCGGGTGATCTGTTCGCCGGCCAGCAACCGGGGAACGATCAAGTCGAAAACGCTGGTCTGGTGGTACATGACGCAACCGGGAAGACCCAGCACCGGGATATCGCCGAAATATGCAAGCATGAACATGGCCCCGGGGAACAGGGGAGCGCCGTATGTGACCACCCGGGCGCCGGAACCGCGGATCCCGGCCGGAGTTTGATCGTCAGGATCCACCGACATGCCGCCGGTCAACACCACCATCCGGACGCCATCGGCGATCAGCGTCCGGACGGCTTCGGCGGTTTTCCCGACATCATCGGCCACATAGATCTGACGGACAACCCGGCTGCCCAAAGCTTCAAACTTCTTCCCGACCACCGGTCCGAATTGATCCTTAATACGCCCGTGGTAAACCTCACTGCCCGTTGTCACCATCCCCACGCTCAGGGATTGAAACGGCTTGATGGTTACCATGGGCTGGTTGTCCCGGCAGAGCTTCTCGGCATCGGCGACCCGACGTCGGGCTACGACCAGCGGTACGACCCGCGTTCCCGCCACCGGCTGCCCGGCTGCCACGCGGTGATTTCTATGGAGGGTGGCGAAAACCACATCCTGGCAGGAATTGAGCTTGTTCAGGGCCCCAACGTCAACTTTTAGCAGCCCCGCAACCTCTGCGATCAGGTTCACCCGGCCTTCCGACGGGGCATTCAACTTGATTCCCGGTCCCGCCGCAGCCGCCGCAATGCGCCGGGCAGCGGCATCCTCATGGATCTGATCGGACGACAACTCGAGAATATAAATATTGGCCTTGCCAATATCGAGCAGAAGATCGATATCCTGCTCCCGAATGACATGGCCTTTTTTAAAGGCCGGACCTTTATTGCGCCCCGGCACAATGCGGGTTACATCGTGGGCAAGGACTTGACCAACGGCTTTACGAACGGGTATGGATTGCATCATGGCTATTCAATTCCGATATATATCAATTTCGATAGGTATTACATCGCTTCCACGCGCTGTGGAACAAACCGCAGAATCTAACTATTCATATGTATACAAATAGAATGTGCCTCACATCACAGGCCACTTTTATATCATTTTTGATATAGTTTAAAATCACAAGCACAGGTTGTGCCAAAATTGCAGCCAGCATGAAGACAACTTTTCTTTTCATTTATCAATCTATATTTCATATATATTACGGAACATTAACAAGCGTCCGGTTACCAATCCCGCATACCTATGCCCGAAACAACTTCCAACAGGCGTGGCGCTCTTATAGCAAAACTGAGACAAAAGCTCCCAGGTCCGGGATAGAATATTTCACAACCCTTACCACCTGCGACTTTACATCAATTGACGCGGTTGGGGCCGAATGGGGCCATGGACCCCAGTTCAAACACGCAAGGATCCCGTGCCATACCCGGAAAACACACTGTGGCTCCCTTGATTTAAAGCATCATGTTTGTTAGAGTTATTTATTGTTAATCAAGAGGATAACAAAAGATTACTTCTCTACCGACGTTTGAAATAAAGCCCGATGACCGATCCAATGAAATTCGAACCAACCGCCTTTTTCGTTCGTTCCAAGATCTGGATCGAGGACTCCACAGGTAAGGTAATCTTCGGCCTGGGACGCTATCGTATCCTGGATGCCATCAGCCGATTGGGCTCCATGAATGCTGCGGCCAAGGAGCTGCATATGAGCTACAGGGCCGTCTGGATGCGAATCCGCAGTTCCGAAGAGCGTATCGGCAAAAAACTCATCGTCCGGGATGGAAAAGGTTCCTGCCTGACCCCGTTTTCTGAAAACCTGATGAAACAGTACCGCAGACTGCTCACGGTGATCAGGACCGAGACGGATGAAGTCTACGAAAGCCTGATCAACGATTATCTCAGGTAGGGTTCGAACCGCACAAAAAAAAATACATTTTCAAGT
>JASFKE010000163.1:0-7816 GCA_050118795.1 Desulfobacteraceae bacterium
TGGGCGCTCAACACCGGGATATCGGCATACTGGGCCTGCACGGCGTGTGGTTGTGTTTGGCGTGCCCAGGCGACTTCAACCCGATCGGTGCCGTGGCGACGCTGGAATTTCCAAATCGTATTTCTGTATTTTGCGCTGCAGGGAACGGCGGGGAATTTTCAATAACCGGGCGGTGTCGCCCCGATGCCCTTGGGTTTGTTGCAGAGCCTGCTCGATCATCTTGCGTTCCAACGATTCTACGGCGTCATGCAGGCCGGCCGTTGACAGTTCGTTTTTTTCGGAATCACTCTGCCTCAGGCCCGGCGAGGTGACGAAATCGGTCGCCAGATAGCGCTGAATGGTGTTCGTCAACTCCCGGACATTGCCGGGCCAATCGTAGTGGTAGAGCATTTTTCTCAGTTTTTCCGGCAGAGCGGCCATTTTATCTTCAGCGTTGTGTTGGGCAAGGATATGTTCCACCAGCAAAAGGATATCCTCGCGGCGCTCCCGCAATGGCGGCAGGGTAATCTCAATTACCTGGATACGATAGAACAGGTCTTCTCTGAATTTACCCTTTTGCACCAGTTCGGCAAGGTCCTTGTTGGTTGCGGCGATGATGTGAATGTCGGCCTTTTTGGGTGCAACATCTCCAACCGGCGTATAGTCGCCGCTTTCGAGCACACGCAGCAGTTTCACCTGCATGGCCAAGGGCAGTTCACCGATCTCATCGAGAAACAGAGTTCCTCCGTGGGCGGCGTCCAAAAAGCCCGGTTCATCCCGAACCGCATCGGTAAAGGCCCCTTTGCGGTGTCCGAAGAACTCCCTTTCAAAAAGCGACTCGGTCACGGCGCCGCAATTGACGGTGACAAACGGTTCGTCGTTCGTCAGGCCCAGGGCGTGAATCGTTTTGGCGGCCAGCTCCTTGCCGGTCCCGGATTCGCCATAGATCACCACCGGGTAATTGGATGCGGCGGCCTTGGAGATCAACTGGTAAACCATTTGCATGGCCGGACTGCGGCCGATGATGTCACCGAACCTGTAGCGACCTCGCATGGTCATTTTCAAAACCGAGTTTTCCTGCCGCAACTGTTCCCTCTCCTGCTCCATCTGTTTTTCGCGGGTCAAGTCGCGCATCGCTGTTACGCTGACCTGCTGGTCCTCGAGCGGCATCTTCTTGGTGCGGAATTCAACCGGAATGCGGCTGCTCTGCCTGCCGATCACTTCGCCCTCGAAGGGGGATGGCTGGTCCGAAAGCGCCAGTCGGAGAAATTCGGCCGGGAGCAACTGCGTAAGGTCCGTGCCGATCAGCGCCGCCTCGCTGGAGTGAAACAACCGGACAGCGGCGGGATTCACATCGATGACGGTGCCTGCCGAATGGATGAATATGGCTTCAAATGCCGCGTCGGCCAGGGTTTTAAATCGCGCTGTCTCGGTGCGCAGCTTGTGCTGGAGGTTGCGTATCTTCATATGGGTCTCGACCCGCACCACCACCTCCTTTTTGCGAAAGGGCTTGGTGATGAAATCCACGCCCCCGGCCTCGAAACCCTTCACCTTGTCTTCCACTTCGTGTAACGCGCTCAGAAAAATGACCGGGACATCCTTGGTCCGCGGGTCGGCCTTCAGGGCGCGGCAAACCTCATAGCCGTCCATCTCGGGCATGAGGACGTCCAGCAGCACCAGGTCGGGAATCTCCTTTCTCGATGTCGCCAGGGCGTGGGCGCCCGAGGGCGCCGGTCTGACCCTATAGCCCCGTTCCGACAGCATACTGGCCAATAATCGAAGATACTCCGGCGTGTCGTCGACAATGAGGATGTTCACCCTAGGGTCTTGTATCTGTGCCATCGGTTTTTCCCTCTATGAAATATTGCCCACAGTATAACATGTTTAATCCATTATGGGGCAATTTGTCGCACGATTCGGACAATTTGTCCTATTTTCATGTTTAGATTTATATTCAAATATTTAAGTAATGATGGCCGGTGATGTCGGGCCAAGTTGGCCGATTTTTATGGGGCCGGAATTGAACCGGATTGGGTGGTTGTTTTAAAAACAGATTAATATCAATGGATTATAATCTCTCTTCGGGGGGTGGCATATATCTTGATACCTCCCGATCAGATATTTTGATTAGATACCCTGATTCGATATCCTGATTCGATATCCTGATTGGATATTCTGATTTGATATTTGGGGTCAGGGTGGCACGGTAATCCGATTTGACGGAATTGAAGATGCGCCAGCTCAAATTCCGGGAGAAAAATTATGAACGCAGTCACAGGAGCGCTGATCGACAAAACCGAAGAACAGTCAATTGTCATCGTAGACGATATGCCCGCCAATCTGCGCCTGCTGAACGACATTTTAAAGGACCGGGGTTACAAGGTCAGACCGGCGCCGAGCGGCGCCCGGGCCCTGGCGACAATCCGCAAGGAGCCCCCGGAACTGATCCTTTTGGATATCATGATGCCCGGCATGGACGGCTACGAGGTCTGCAGGCAGTTGAAGGCGGACCAGCGCACAAAAGATATTCCGGTCATATTTCTCTCCGCCCTCAATGAAGTGCTCGACAAGGTGAAGGCCTTCAAGGAGGGCGGGGTCGATTTCATCACCAAACCGTTTCAGGTGGAAGAGGTGCTGGCCCGCGTCAAAACACATGTCACCCTCCGGACCCAGCAAAGGGCCCTTTCGTTGCAGAATCAAGAGTTGGTGCAAAAAAACGCCTTCATCATTGAACAGACAAAAAAACTGGAACTGCTGGCCACAAGGGATTTTCTAACCGGGCTTTCAAATCGAAGGGATTTTCTGAACAGGGCCGGCCAGGAAGAGAAACGCTTCAATAGAACCGGCAGGCCCTTTGCCCTCATTCTGATCGATATCGATCACTTCAAAAGGGTGAACGATACCTATGGGCATGCGTGCGGGGACAAAGTGCTCACCAATGTCTCCAGGTGCCTTGAAAGGGCGCTGCGGGCCCAGGATATCCTGGGGCGCTGGGGAGGCGAGGAGTTTATCTGCCTGCTGCCCGAAACCCCGGTTGACGGGGCAAGGTGCGCCGCAGAAAAAATTCGAAGCGACGTGGAGAACCTGGAACACGATTGTATCGATGTCGGTCTTTCGGTAACCGTAACCCTGGGGCTGTGCACCTATGACGGTTCGTGCGCTATCGAGGAGTGTATTCGCCGCACCGACGATGCCCTTTACATCGGCAAAGACCAGGGGCGAAACCAGGTGGTTCTGTGGGATGAACGGCAAGAGAAAGGAGATGAAAAGCGCTTGCGATGACAAAGGGCGAAACGGTTGTGGTCATTGCCCCGACCGGGAAAAGATAGAAATGAGTGTTGAATGAAAGACATCTGGCATAGGCTAACGCATATCGGCATCAGCGCGGGTCTCGATTCACGGGAAGCCCGGCGAATTTGTTATGTGAACTACATCTGCCTGCTGTCAGGATCGTATTTTTCGATCCGCATCCTGCTCAGTCTGCCGAATATCGACTACTGCGTCAAACTGTCCGGCATGTTTTTTCTTTTGGTTTCAGGGCTGCTGTTGAATCACTACCGGCTTTATCGGACGGCAAAAATTTTTGTGTATTTTGTGTGGGTGGCAGCCGGTTCTTTTTTTATCTACTCTTATATGGGCGGATTCCATGGAGGTGGTTCCGTCGTCCTCTTCCCGGCCGTTCTCTGGCCCTTTATGCTGTTTGACGTCAAAGAGAACAGATCCACAATAGCGGCGCTGCTCGGAGGCCTTTTTCTCTGTTTCGCCCTGCTGATCACCCTGCAGTATGTTCGTCCCATTCCGTCCACCGTCGACCTCAATCTGGACGTGGTGAGGATATCCACCACCGCATTGACCATACTTTTTCTCCTGTTGCTGACCTTCTATTTCCACTCAATCAACCAGGTGGCCGAAGAGACGCTGCGCAGGGAAAAAGAGAAAACCGAACTTGCCAATCTACAGCTGCACCAGGAGATCATCGGGCGTGAAAGAGCCCAACAGGAGTTGCGCGCCAGCGAGCGCCAAATGCGTTTGATCACGGCCCATACGCCGGCCAACATCTCCTATTTCGGCGCTGACGACTTGCGGTACCGGTTTGTCAACCGGACCTTCGAATCGACATACGGCAGGTCCCGGGACCAGGTTGTGGGACGTCACATCGAGGAGCTGATCGGCACAGAGCACTATCAGTTTGCCTTGCCCTATATCGAAAAAGTCAAAACCGGGGAGGCGGTCTCCTATGAAGATATTTTTTCGACCGCCAAGGGCAGACGCTGGATCCAGGTCAACCTTGTGCCTGATTTTGACCGGCACGGGGCTGTCCGGGCCATTGTGGTGATGAGTCAAGATATTACAGCGCTCAAGCGCACCGCAGAGCGGCTCCGGCAGAGCGAGGAACGCTTTCGCAGCCTGTTTGAACATATGATCGAAGGGGTTGCCATCAACGAACTCATCTATGACAGTCAGGGCAATCCGCAAGACTACCGGATTCTAAATGTGAATCCGATGTATGAGGTTCATACGGGGTTGAGCCGCAAGGCTGCAGTGGGCCGCAAGGCCTCTGAGTTATACGGCACCGGCCGGCCGCCATTTTTCGATATCTTCAGCCAAGTGGCTTTGACCCGCCAGCCCACGGATCTGGAGGCCTTTTTCGAGCCGATGCAAAAATATTTTCAGATCTCCGTCTTTTCTCCGTTGCCGGGTCAGTTCGTCACGGTTTTTGAGGATATCACCAAACGCAAGCAGGCTTACCATGAGCTGCAGAGCGCCAAGGAGGCGGCCGAGGCTGCCAATCGCGCCAAAAGCGCCTTTCTGGCCAATATGAGCCACGAGCTGCGGACCCCTCTCCATGCCATTCTCGGCTTCTCCGAACTGATGCAGCGGGACCCTGGAATTCCAGAGGCTCAACAGCAGAATCTGGTAACCATCAGCCGCAGCGGCGAGCGCCTGCTGTCAATGATCAACGACGTCCTGGAATTTTCTAAAACCGAGGCCGGCCGGACCGCTCTGGAAATAGAAAATTTCGATCTCCACCGGCTTCTTGACACCATTGGGGAGATGTTTGGGCTGCGCACCCGGAAAAAAAACATTGCCCTGGATTTTACATATGATCCCGATGTCCCGCAATATATCCGCGCGGACCGGAACAAGCTGCATCAGATTTTGATCAATCTGCTCGACAACGCCGTAAAATTTACCAAAGCCGGCAAGATCCGGCTAAAGGTGAAAACCGAACCGGGCGAGGGGGCAAAATCCCATTGCCCCACTCTCCATTTTGAGGTCAGCGATACCGGTTGCGGAATATCCGGGCAGGAGCTGGACAGAATCTTCGATGCCTTTTATCAGTCGGATTCCCGGTTTTCACCCCGGCAAGGGACCGGCATGGGACTTCCCATCATCCGGAGTTTCGTGGATCTTATGGGCGCGGAGCTGGAGGTCGACAGCGAGATCGGCAAGGGAACACGCTTCACCTTGGAGGTGCCGCTGGAGCATGGAGCGTGCGATGATGCACAGCCGCACCAACTGCGCCGAAGGGTCATCGGACTTGCGGCCGGCCAACCGGTCTTTCGGCTGCTGGTCGTTGAAGACAACGATAGCGATCGCAACCTGCTGGTCAAATTGCTGCAAGCTGTGGGATTTAAGGTGCAAGAGGCCGTCAACGGCCGGGATGCCATAAAGATTTGGGAACATTGGCGGCCGCATCTCATCTGGATGGACATGCAGATGCCGGTCATGGATGGTTGCCGGGCAGCGGCCCGGATCAAAAAGTCACCGAACGGTGAAGATACAGCTATCATTGCCTTGACTGCCGGCGCCTTTGAAGAAGATCGTTTCAAATTGAACCAGGATGGTTGCAGTGATTTTGTTCGCAAACCTTTCAAGGAGTATGAAATTTTTGAAATGGTGAAAAAGCAACTGGGTGTGCGATATGTTTACAGGGAAAATGATGAATGCTGCCAGCCGGCGGCTCCCCGTGCAAAGATCTGTGGGCAGAGCCTGGTTACATTCATCAATGACTTGCCTGAACAGATTGTATTCAAACTCAAAGAGGCCACAGAGTTAAGCGATGCGGCCATGATCGATGAGGTGATTGAAGAGATCCGGACGAAAAATGATCAATTGGCCGAGGCCTTGTCCGATCTGGTCGAGATTTTTGCCTATGATAAAATTTTAACCCTGGTTCAAAAGGCCGAAAATGGGATCACCTGTAAGGACCCCATATATAAATAGATATAAAAAGAGATATAAAAAACGAAACGCTACGATAATGAAGACAATTAAATTCCGTTTACTGTTTCTCGCCATGGTGCTGCTCCTCTTGCCGGCCATCGCTCCGGGACAAGAGCAACGTCAGCCGGTAAAGGTCAGCCTCCAGCTTCAATGGAAACATCAATTCGAGTTTGCCGGCTTCTACGCAGCCCGGGAAAAGGGCTACTATGCCGACGCCGGCCTGGAGGTCGATATCAGGGAATATGAAAAGGGCATTGACATCATCGGGTCGGTCCTCTCCCGAGAGGCTACTTTCGGTCTCTTGTACAGTACCGTAATCCAGGCCCGGATGGAAGGCAAACCGCTCCTGATGTTGGCCAACTACTTCAAACGGTCGCCGCTGGCCCTTGCCGTGAAGCCGGATATCTATTTTCCCGGAGACCTGAAAGGCAAGACGGTAATGGGAGAAAAGTATGAGCTTGATTCCGCCAACTTCGCTATGATATTCCGGCCGTACAACATAACCTCTGACGATTTTAAGGTGGTCCCGCATACCTTTTCCATTGACAAATTCGTGAACAATGAAGTGGATGCGATGACCGTTTACCTCACCAACGAGGTCTATGATCTGCGTCGCAAAAAAGTGCCGTTCAATATTATCGATCCCAGCAACTACGGGGCCCCTCTCTATGATGTTTGCTTGTTTACCTCTGAAGCTTTCGCCGGGGAAAACCCTTCAGCGGTTCGCTCCTTTATCGAAGCCAGCAACAAAGGTTGGGCCTATGCCTTGGCCAACAAAGCGGAGATCGTTGATCTCATTTTAGCCAAGTACAACTCACAAAACAAATCAAAACAGTATCTGATGTTCGAAGCCGATAAAACCCACCGAATGGTGCAGCCGGACATTTATCCCATCGGATCCATTGATCCGGTCCGGGTTAAGAAGATCAGCGAGCTGTTCGTCTCGGAAGGGTTGGCCCGGAAAACCGTCGATCCCCAAAGCTTTATTTTCGGTTCAAGGACCCGGAAAGCAATCACCTTAACTCCGGACCAGGAGCGTTTTGTCAAAGACCATCGGGTGGTCAGGGTTGTCAGATCCTTCCACCATCCCCCTTTTACGGTCCACGAGGAAGGTTCCACAACCGGCTATCTCCATGATCTTCTCTCCGAGGTCATCCGTATCGCCGGATTCAAAGTGCAATATGTTCAAGCAGGAGCAACCTATGATGACATGGTCAATGCTGTCCAGCACAATAGAGCCGATCTGCTGCCCCATATGAACAGTATCCGGCAGCTTCCGGGTTCGATAGTCAGAACGATTCCGGTGGCCACCACACCCAATGTGCTGGTGGCGAGAATCAGCGCGCCGTATATCAAAGAGACATCTGATCTGTTCGGTAAAAGGGTCGCTGTGGTCAAGGGGAGCGCCCAGGATCAATATTTGAACCGTTTTCCGCAAATTCAACAAGTGCATGTTGCCGGCAACGAAGAGGGGTTCAATGCCTTACGGATGGGCACATCGCTGTACTTTATCAATGACAGGGCAAACGCCACCTACGTGTTGGAAAAGACCTTTGCCACGGATCTGCGGATCGGCGGCGAACTTTCGTATAGGGATTTCCCGCCACTG
>JASFKE010000164.1:0-7810 GCA_050118795.1 Desulfobacteraceae bacterium
ACGCATGCCGAGCCCTTCCATCAGGCCGCAGGAAGTGGTGCTCTTGCCTTCGCCAAGCGGTGTCGGGGTGATGGCGGTGACTTCGATGTACTTTCCGTCCGGTTTGTCTTTCAGGCGATTGATGACCTTGAGAAAATCGATCTTGGCCAGACGCCCCATGGGGAGCATCTCATCCGGTTGAAGCCCGAGCTTTTCGCGCCACTCCTCCGGAGTGGGCATATTCTTCTCGGCTGCTTCGGAAATCTGCCAGTCTGCCATTTCTACTGCATTGTAAGGCATTGATTAAACCTCCTTTTCTTGTTTTTTACCATTGACAGAAATATAGCTGGACACGCTTTTAAAAACCTGAAGGATTGTCTGTTGGATTTTCAATTGAGGCCAATGGGCAACCGCTGAGGCCGATGGCAACCCCCTATTGGTGCTGAAATATTCCCAACTTGGTGCTGTGATATTTCCAACAGAGGGTCGTAATATCATGGACACCGGGGTAAGGCAAGGCCAAAGGGATAGATCTGCAGTTCAAGGCACAAGAGCAGAGCCGGGCGCGATTACGCCATATTTACGAATTTAGGAACGCATCAGACTTGAACCGTGAACTTTGCCCAAAATCGTCTCATCCGCTTGCTGGTTCAACCGCCAATATAATCCACGGGCCGCCATCAAATCGAGGTGAGAACCCTGCTCCTCAACCCGCCCATGGCGTAAGACCACAATCTTGTCAGCGGTCCTGGCGGTGGAGAGCCGATGGGCCACAAGAATACAGGTCCGCCCGGCGGTCAAGTTATCGAGCGCCTTGTGAATGGCGGCTTCGGTCTGGGAATCGATATAAGAAGTGGCCTCGTCGAGCAATATGATCTGCGGATCTCTGGCCAGCGCCCGGGCAATGGAGACCAATTGCCGCTCACCACTGGAAAGTCCGGCCCCCGATTTGGCCAGGGGCGTATCCAGGCCCTGGGCCAGGCGCGCCACAATCTCGTTGCAATTGGCACTGGAGACAATATGATCGACATAGGCCTGATCCATCTCATTGTGGTCTGGCCCATGGTGCTCCGGCCCATTGTGGTCCGACCCATTGTGCTCCGGAAAAATGTTCTGGCGCAGGGTCCCGGAAACCAGCATCGGCTCTTGCGGCACCAGCGCCATCAGGGACCTCATCCGCCCCAGATCCCAATTTTGGACCGGCTGCCCGTACAGTGAAACTTGTCCGCTCTCAGCGTCGTAGAGCCGCATGATGAGGTTGAGCACACTGGTCTTGCCAGCTCCGGTGGGCCCCACGATGGCCACGGTTTGCCCCTTGGCGGCATCAAAGCTGATGCGGTCCAGCACTTTTTCGCCGGGCAGGTAGGAGAACGAAACGTTATTGAGCTCAAGGGCGGTTCGGGTCGTGACCGCGGGTGCCGTGACCCGCTTTGGGGGGGCGATTTGCGGCAGCCGCTCATCACCGTCCAGCAGATCGAAAAGGCGTTCGGCTGATGCCATGGCGTTTTGTAAAATATTGTAATTTTCCGCCAGATCACGCAACGGACGAAAAAACATCCGCATGTAGCTCAAGGCAGCGACCAGCACGCCCAAACTGATCTGTTCACCCAACACATGCAGGCCGCCATAAAAAACCACCACAGCGGTGGAGACAATCCCGACAACCTCGATCATGGGCATGAATACCGCGAAGATGTGAATTTGACGCATGCCCAGCCGGTAATTGGCTGCGTTCAACTCTGCAAAATCACGATAATTGTCCTCTTCCCTGCAAAATGTCTGGATCGTGCGGATCCCTTCAATGGATTCGGACATGCGGGTGTTGATCTCAGCCACCTTGACCCTCAGGGCCCGAAACACGTCCCGGGCCTTATTGGCAAAACGCACCGCAGCCCATACCACCAGCGGCAGCACGGAAAATCCCGCCAGGGCCAATCGCCAATCCAGCAGCAACAGAACTGTCGCAATGCCCACCAGCAAAAAGAGGTCTTTGAATACCAAGGCGATAAATGTGGTGAACAACTCATGCATGTTCTGCACATCATTGGTCACACGCGTCACCAGGCGCGCCACGGATTGGCGGGTAAAAAAGACCATGGATTGCTGCTGGATATGATTGTACAGCCGCAATCGCAAATCATGCATCACTTTGTGGCCGGTGTACTCCATGATCATTTTTTGCAGAAAGACAAACAGAAAATCGGCCAGTACCGCCGCCAGAAACAAAAGCACGACCAGGTTCAAACCATCCAGATCAGGTTGTCTCAGAACAGCCAGATCTTCCGGTGCCAACTGGTCGAGTTTTTCAAGGGCCACCCTCGACCGATCCTGGTCACTTTCGAATAATTGGGGATACTTGGCAACGATCCGCCGGGCCTCACTGTCTGAAGCATCCACAATGAAATACCTGCTCTTTTTCTCGCCCTTTCGGTCGGCTCCCCCCGCGGTCTGCCCATGGGAGGGCACAATATGATGATCGATGGCCACTTTTGTGATGTAGGGGATCGCTAAATTCAGCAGTGTAATGGCCACCACCAGCACCAGGGAACCCACCAGCAACTTTCCATAGGGCCGCAGAAAAGGCCACAACCGCTTGAGCAATTTCAAGTCATAAGGTTTGCCCAGATGATCCCCTTCCGAATAACCGTAATCAGAGCGCATCATTCAACTCCTGCAGGTAGTGGACGCGGGCATAATAGCCATCATTGCGCAACAATTGGCTGTGGTCACCGCTCTCGATCACACGGCCATCGTCAAGGGTGATAATGCGGTGGGCAAAACGCACCGCCGAAAGCCGGTGGGATACAATCAAAATGGTCTTTGCTCCCACCATGGATCTGATGGTGTCTGCAATGCGCCCCCCGGTGGCGGTATCCACCTGGCTGATGGGATCATCCAAAAGCAAAATGGACGGGTCGATCAGCAGCGCCCGGGCCAACGCAATGCGCTGCTTCTGGCCACCGGACAGCATTATCCCTTTTTCTCCCACCACCGTCTCCAGACCGGCGGGAAAGCGTGCTATGGTTTCATCCAACCCCGTTTTGAAAAGTATCTCGTCCAGATTCACCCTGGAATCGTCCGGGCAGCCGAAAAGCAAATTCTCACCGACGGTACCTTCAAAAAGAAAGGGCTCCTGGGGAACATATGCAATGTTCCTGCGAAGATCGGCAAGGGAGATCTCTCGCACATCATGGCCGTCCAAAGTGACCTTTCCACTGTTCACGTCATATATCCGCGGCACCAGGCTGAGCAAAGTGCTCTTACCACTGCCCGGCGGTCCCACTATCCCGGCGATCTCACCCGGCTCTACCACCAGGTCGATCCCGGACAGTACACTGCGACCATCATAGGAGAAGGATACCCCCTCGAAACCGATACGCCCGGCAGTGGCGCCGGGCAGCACGGCATCAGGTTTGCTTTTTATATCCGCCTGCCGGGATAGAATGGTATTGAGCCGCTGCAATGAAGCCCCACCGCGCTGTATCAGGTTGGTGACCCATCCCAACGCCATCATCGGCCATGCCAAAAGATTCAGATAACTGATAAAAGCGACGAAATCGCCCGGTGTGATCTCCAGTAAAATCGTCCGTCGGCCACCCCAAAAGAGCACCATCGCCAGGCTTAGATTGGTCAACAGCAACATCATGGGAAAAAAGAAACCGGTGACACCCACCAGCTTGATGTTTTCGTCAATATAGGTTTGAGAGATCGATCGTACGGCATTGCCTGCCGCAACTTCTCCATGATGGGCTTTGATCATGCGAATCGTCACAAAACGCTCACGTATCGCCTCGGTCAAATCCGAAAAGGCCTCTTGCACTTTGCGATAACCCGCATGCATCCGCTTTCCGAAAAACCGTGCTCCAAAAACCAGCACGGGCATGGGGATCAGCACATACAAGGTAAGCTCGACATGGATATAGAGCATGAATCCAATGGCCGCCGTTCCAAGAACCACCGCGTCATTAAAGGCGACCAGTCCCATTCCCGCCGCCATGCGCACTTGTTGAATGTCGTTGGTGGCATGGGCCATGAGGTCACCGGTTTTCACCTCGTCAAAATAGGTTGCCGACAATGTCTGGAGATGCCTTAAAAGACGATTGCGCAGGGACTCTTCAAGGCGCCTTGCGGTGCCCAGCAGACAACGCCGCCAAATGTAGCGAAACGTTCCGATAAAAAGGGCCATGGCCACCACGGCGGTGGCCTGGATCAGCAGACTGGACGCATCGGCACGAAAAAGGGTGAGGTCATCCACCACACGCTTGATCACCCGGGGAATAAACAGTTGCATGACATCCACGACGATCAACGCCGACAATCCCAGTGCGATGATGCGCCAATAAATTTTAATATGGGCCAGGATCAGATCTATGGGTTTCATAAAGCCGTTCAGAGTTCAATGGTCAGAGGTTAAAGTACAAAGTTCCGGATATGAGCACCCTGTCAATGGGGTTCACCCCATCGAACTGTGAACCCTGCTCTTCGAACCCAAAACAGCTTATCATAAGGCCAAAGCACCGTGAGGTCAAATCTCTGATTTGGTTTAAATTATATTCCAAGAGCATCCAATTGACTTTCAGTGGGCGGATTGTTAAGAGGTGCTGATGGAACCAGGCCATGTTGTTGAATTTATCGACAGTCAAAAAATATATTGCGCTGTCGTGACCGATATCAAAAAACTGCGTCTTCGCTTGCTGACCGAAAACAACCGCGAGGTTAAGATGGCCGCTGGCAGACTGACGCACCAATCTGCGCTGCTTCTCGACACCTCGGCAACGCGTCTCAAGCTCGTCGATGAGTTGAAGGCAATCGCCGCCCGCCGTCGCCTATTGAGCGAACAGATCGACATCCAAGATCTGTGGGAAGTGCTCAATAGCGAGCAGGAGTGGATCGATCTGGCCACCATGACCGCATTGTGCTTTCCCCAAGATCCAACCGGTGACCACGAATCGGCTGTGATTCGAGCACTCTTTAATGATCGGCTCTACTTTAAATTCGACATCCGTCGCTTCTTTCCGTACTCCGCACAAAAGGTAGAGCAGATCCAGCGGCAACGCAAGGCCGCCGAGCAACAAGAACGCCTCATCGCCGGCGGATCCACCTGGATGCAAAAAGTTCTGGCCGGTCAAAACGCACAGGCGCCCGAACAGAAAAATACCATTTGCGACATCCTGGCCTCATACTATCTTTTCGAAAAAGAGAGCCCCCACCGGGAGATGGCACGATCGATCCTGAAAAGAACGGGAACCGGTTCCCCCGGAGCCATCTTCACTTTTTTGACAAAGGTGGGCCGGTGGCATCCGGATCAGAATCTTGAACTGCTCCGCTATGGTATCTCCACTGAATTCTCCGTAGAGGTGGAGACCCACGCGGATACCCTTTGCCGCAACTCCACCGTGGTCCTGAACGGAAGACGGGACCTGCGTGACCTTCCCGTGGTGACCATCGACGGCCCTTCCACGGTGGACTTCGACGACGCGGTCAGCATCGTCCGGGAAGGGGACAAAATTGTCATCGGCATCCACATCACCGACGTGGGATACTACATTGCCAAAGAGGACCCCATCGACCAGGTGGCCCGGCAGCGCTGCAGCTCCATCTATATGCCCGACGGAAAGATCTCCATGCTGCCGGCCAAGCTCTCCGATGACGCCTGCAGCTTAATAGCGGGCCAGGAGCGCCCGGCCATCAGCACCTTGATCCATCTCGACCTCCAGGCGGATATTCACCATTATGAAATCGTCCCCAGCCTGATTCGCGTCGGGCGGCAGTTGACCTTTCATGACGTCGATGAAATGGTCCAGGACGATCCGGCCATGAAAGAGCTGCTCATTATCGCCCAAAATTATCGCAAACATCGATTGCGCAATGGGGCGCTGATTATCGACCTGCCGGAACTCAACATCCGGACAATTTCCGAGGGCGAACCTGTGGTATCGCTGGTCGACCGGGAGAGTCCGGGACGTATGCTGGTCTCTGAACTGATGATCATGGCCAATGAATTGGCGGCCCGCTATTTAACGGACAAACGCCTGCCGGCTATATTTCGATCCCAGGCCGAGCCGCGTGAACGCCTGTTTGAGAATAATACGGGTACCCTTTTCCAGAATTGGATGCAACGCAAACTGATCAACCGTTTCGTCCTGAACAGCTCCCCCGAAAGACACGCCGGGCTCGGGCTGCCAAGTTATGTCACAGCGACCTCCCCCATTCGCAAGTACTTCGATCTTGTGACCCAGCGGCAACTGCGTGCGGCATCCGGGCTGGAAAAACCATATACCGAAGAACAGATCGAAGCGATCATAACCGCCACCACCGAACCCATGAGCCACGTCGGGCGGGTACAATTCCGCCGACAGCGGTATTGGCTGCTCAAACACCTCCAAACCCGCACCGGCCAGAAGGAGGAGGCCCAGGTACTGTACAAACGACGGGCAGGTTACATGATCCTACTACAAAAGTACTTGCTGGAGTGCCCCCTCTCCGGCGCCGACGGCGTTAAATTAAGACCCGAGGACCTTATTCAGGTGACCATCCAACACGTCAATGCGCGCAACGATGTGATCACAGTGGTGTTGGGATAGAACGTATCAACAAAGCGATAAGGAGCGCTCCGCCTTGGCCTCTATAAACGCATTACAATTTATGAAAAAGGGTGCAGACCTGAAATACTTTTTTGCCTTGTCCCGAACCCCCCACGGCCTCATCGATATGACGGTACCGGCGGCAGCGGCGCTACTGTGCCTGGGACATTTTCCCTCCCTTTCGGTAACCCTCATTGGATTGATCACCATATTTGCCGGGTATACCGCCGTCTATGCGCTGAACGATGTGGTCGACGTCGGTATCGATAAAAAAAAGGTGGCCATCGGCGGTTGCGGTGACAACGAAAATTACCTTGATGGCGCATTGACCCGCCACCCTATGGCCAAAGGCCTTTTGAGCATATCATCGGGAGTGATCTGGACGGTGTGCTGGTCCGTCGTCGCCATTGCCGGCGCCTATTGGCTCAATCCGGTATGCCTCTATATCTTTGTTGCCGGCTGTGCCCTGGAAGGGGCCTACTGTTTGCTGTGGCGGGTTACACCGCTGCGCGCACTGGTCAACGGATTGGTAAAGACTTTAGGGGCCATGGCGGCGGTCTACGCAGTGAACCCTTCCCCCCCCCTGAGCTTTCTGCTGGTGCTCTTTTTATGGATCTTTTGCTGGGAGATCGGCGGTCAGAACATCCCTTGCGATTGGACCGACATCGAAGAGGACCGTTACTTTAAGGCCAAAACGATTCCCATTTATCTGGGTGCCCATCGCGCCGGCTTGATCGCCGCCGGGACTTTGGTGTGCGCCATGTTTCTCCATTTTATCCTATTGTGGGTATCGCCACTGAAATTCGGCGCCCCGCTTTTGTTCGGCGCGTTGGCCGCCAATGTCTGCCTGCTCTTGTGGCCGGTTCTCAAACTGGCCGAGGCCCGGGATCGCAAAAGCGCAATGAATCTGTTCAACAAGGCCAGTTATTACCCCGCGGCCACCTTGGTATTGGCCTTGGTGATGGTATTCGCCCACTGATCTTTCCCCCGGCCTTCACTCCGACACGACAGGTTCCGTGGTCCTCACCCAGCCCTATCGATATGTGACCTTATTTTTTCGCGAGGCCTTGATGCCCACATGGGCCACCGCAATACCGTTGGTCATGGAGCGGTAGCGAACCTTTTCAAAACCGATATCTTCAAAAATAGAGGTCAACTCATCGGGCAGGGGAAACATGCGTATGGTCTCGGCAAGGCAGCCATAGGATTGTGCCGAACCCGCTATCAACCGGCCCAGCAAGGGCATG
>JASFKE010000165.1:0-7809 GCA_050118795.1 Desulfobacteraceae bacterium
ACACCGACTTTACCTGATGCTGAAAACCGATTACACCTTTGCCAATTTCAACGAATCGGGCACCGGACCTTTTCAGGTTGTCCAGCGCGAGCAGGGTGTTAAAACCGTTTTTTCCCGGTTCAAAGCGTATTGGGACAAAAAAACGGGCAACGTCAGCGAAATCATCCTGACGCCCATTTCAGAGCCCCCCACACGGGTGGCGGCCCTGCTGTCGGGGGATGTGGATTTTATCATGCCGGTGCCTCCGGCGGATTTGAACCGCATCGAAAAGACAAAGGGACTCAAGCTGGTCACCATGTCGGGTTCGCGCATCATCACCTTCCAGTTGAATCAGAAACGGCGCGCGGAGTTTGCCAATGCCAAAGTCCGGCAGGCCATGGCCTATGCCTACAACAATGAGGGCGTCGTTAAAAAAACCATGAAAGGCTTTGCCACGGCAGCCGCACAAAACTCCCCCAAAGGGTATCAGGGATACAACCAGGCGCTCAAACCGCGCTACGATCTGGCCAAAGCCAAAGCCCTGATGAAAGAGGCCGGCTACGCCAATGGCTTTGAAGTGACGATGATTGCGCCAAACAACCGGTATGTGAACGACGAAAAGATCGCCCAGGCCTTTGTCTCCATGATGAGCAAAATCGGCATCAAGATCAGCCTCAAAACCATGCCCAAGGCCCAATACTGGGATCAATTCGATGCCCAGGTGGCGGACATTCAAATGATTGGCTGGCATTCGGACACCGAGGACTCGGCAAATTTTTACGAGTATCTCTATATGTGCCCGGACAAAAGCACCGGCCGCGGCCAATACAATTCGGGCAACTACTGCAACAAAGAGGTCGATGCCCTCACCCTGGCGGCCAATTCGGAAATCGACAATGTCAAACGCGCAGCCACGCTCCAGAAGATCGAAAAGATTCTCTATGAGGATGCCGCCTTTATCCCGCTGCACTGGCAGAATCTCTCCTGGGCCTCTACGCAGAACTACAATACCGAGGATATTGTCAATGTCATGAACTTTCCCTACTTCGGCGATCTGGTCGCCAAGTAGAGTATGTTGAGATGACGCAATTTGTTCAAACAATAACGTTGAAGGGGAACCCGGCCACGCCGGGATTCCCCTTTTTACCGGCGGCCGGTCAAACATATGCTGGCATTTACCGTTAGAAGAATTTTGCAGGCCATCATGGTGATGCTGATCATCAGCTTCATCGGCTTTGCCATCAAGCACAACTTCGGAGATCCGGTGCGCGAATTGGTGGGCGAACGGGTCACCCCCGAAGAGCGCGCCCAGATTCGAGAAAATCTGGGGCTCAACGATCCTTTTTTTATCCAATACGGCCGCTTTTTAGGGGATGCGGCACAAGGCGATCTGGGACGCTCGTTTTTCTTCAAGCGACCCGTTACGGAGGTCATTTTGTCCAAGGCGCCGGCAACCCTGGAGCTGGTCCTGTGCGCATCCCTGATCGTTATCCTGCTCTCTATTCCCATGGGCGTCTATGCGGCCATCCACCCCACACGGCTGCTCAGCCGCATTATTATGGGCGGCTCCATTATAGGGGTCTCCATGCCGGTATTTCTGACCTCGATTTTGCTGATCTATATCTTTTCGGTGGAGCTTGGCTGGCTGCCCTCCTTCGGCCGCGGGGAGACCGTGCGGATTTTTGGATTCTGGGACAGCGGTTTGTTGACCAAAGACGGATTGCTCCACCTGATCATGCCGTCCATTGCCCTGTCTTCCATCATGCTGCCGCTATTCATCCGGCTGATTCGATCGGAGATGATGGAGGTCCTTGAATCCGAATATGTTAAATACGCCTGGGCCAAAGGGCTCATGCCCCGCCGCGTATGGTACGTGCATGCGTTTAAAAACACCCTGCTGCCGGTGATCACCGTGGGCGGCGTTCAACTGGGCATCATGGTGGCCTTTACGATCTTGACCGAAACCGTTTTCCAGTGGCAGGGCATGGGGGCGATGTTCATCGAATCGGTCTCCCGGGCCGACACCGCCCTGATGGTCTCCTACATCGTGGTGGTGGGATTTATCTTTGTGGTGGTCAACACCATCGTGGATCTGGTTTACGGTCTGGTAAATCCCACGGTGCGGATAGCGGGGAGGCGATAGATGGGCGCGACCTGGCGACGCTTCAGACAATCGGACCTGCTCTACCACTTTATGCGCGATCCGGTGGCCTGTATCAGTTTCGGCATTCTCATGCTCCTGGTGTGCAGCGCATTTGCCGCACCGCTGATCGCCCCCCACAATCCTTATGACCCGACCACCATCGACATTCTGGATTCCGAAATGCCACCGGCCTGGGCCGCCGAAGGCAGTCGCAAATTTTTACTGGGCACCGACGACATGGGACGCGACATGCTCTCGACCATGCTCTACGGCATGCGCATCTCCATCATCATCGGCATCGGCGCCGTCTTCCTGCAGGCCCTGTTGGGCATTGTGATCGGGCTGGTCTCCGGCTATATCAAACGCCTGGATAATATTCTGATGCGGGTGGCCGATGTGCAGCTCTCTTTTTCGACCTACATGATCGCCATCTTCATCGGGGCCATTTTTCAAATGGTTTTCGGTGTGGCCAACTACGAAAGAATCGCCGCCGGTCTGCTGATCCTGATCATCGGGCTGGCCGAGTGGCCCCAGTACGCCCGCACCATAAGGGCCTCTGTGCTGGCCGAGCGTCACAAAGAGTATGTGGAGGCCGCACGGGTCATCGGGCTGTCCAGGTATCGCATCATGTGGCGCCACATTCTGCCCAACACCCTGTCGCCGGTATTGGTCATCTCCACGGTTCAGGTGGCCAATGCCATCATGAGCGAAGCCGCCCTCTCCTTTCTGGGGCTGGGCATGCCGCTGACCAAACCGTCACTGGGATCGCTGATTACGGCCGGATTCGAGTATATCTTTTCCGGCTCTTGGTGGATTACGATCTTACCCGGAATCCTGCTGGTACTTCTCATCCTGGTGATCAATCTGCTGGGCGACTGGGTCCGGGATTACCTGAATCCAAAGCTTTACAAAGGATCGTGATTGGAAAAACTGCTGACCATAGAGCACCTGAATGTCGATTTCGCAATGCGAACCGGCACCTTGAGGGCCGTCAACGATGTCAGCCTCTCCATCGACAAAGGAGAGCGACTGGGACTGGTGGGAGAGTCGGGAGCCGGAAAGTCCGTTCTGGGCTTCTCGCTGATCAATCTGATATCCAAACCGGGCTACATCGATTCGGGTAAAATCATCTTCCAGGACCGGGATATCACCACCTATGACGATGCACAGCTGCGCAAAATCCGGGGAGACCGCATCAGCATGATCTTCCAGGACCCCATGATGACCCTCAATCCGGTTCTGAGCATCGGCGTTCAGATGAAAGAGACCCTGTTGGCTCACATGGACCTGACAGCTTCCCAGGCCGAAGAGATCTGCATCGAAAAATTGAATAAGGTCTACATTGCATCGCCCCGCAAGCGCTTAGACCAGTACCCCCATGAATTTTCCGGTGGTATGCGCCAGCGTATCGTCATTGCGATCTCGCTGTTGACCAATCCTAATTTGATCATCGCCGATGAGCCGACCACGGCGCTGGATGTCACCATCCAGGCGGAGATCATGGATCTGCTGCTTGAGCTGTGCGAAACCGAAAATATGGGGCTCCTGCTGATCACCCACGACCTGGCGGTGGTCTCCCAGGTCACCCAGCGCATTGCCGTAATGTATGCCGGCACCATCGTAGAGCTGGGACCGTCCGATCAGATTATCCATCAGCCCCGGCATCCCTACACCACCGGTTTGTTGGGAGCACTGCCGCAAAAAGCCGGCCGCAGCGCCAGGCTGAATCAGATACCGGGTGTGATGCCGGGCCTGGCTAAAATTCCGCCGGGCTGCCCCTTCAATGACCGCTGCCATCTGGCACAAGAAATTTGTCACGGCAAACGCCCCAAACTGGAACCCAAAACCGGCGGCAACCAGGCCGCCTGCCATATGGTGGATTAGCGCAATGGCCGTTGAGGTGCATAAACAGAAACAAGGATCGGTGCCGGCCGATGCACTGCTTAGCATCCGCAACCTGGTCAAACATTTCGATATCAGCGGCGGCTGGCTGGACCAGCTCAAATTTTCAGGCGGTCGCCTTACCCGCGAAAAAACCATCGTCCGTGCCGTCAACGGGATCAGCTTTGATATCTTCGAAGGTGAAACCGTCAGCGTGGTCGGCGAATCCGGATGCGGCAAATCGACGCTGGCACGCACGGTCCTGGGACTCTATCCGCCCAATGATGGTGAAATCCATTACCGGGGCCGGCGCATCGACCGTTTGCCCGAAAGCGCACTGAAATCCTTCCGGACGCGCATGCAGATGGTTTTCCAGGATCCGTACGCTTCGCTCAATCCGCGCATGTGCGTGGGCGACATCCTCAAAGAGCCCATCCGCTTTCATCAATCAAACATCGGGCGATCCGAGCTGGACGACAAAGTGAGTAACGTCATGGCCCAGGTGGGCATCGATCCCGATTGGCAGGACCGCTTTCCCCACGAGTTTTCAGGCGGACAGCGCCAGCGTATTTCACTGGCCAGGGCCCTGGCCGTGGATCCCGAATTCATCGTCGCCGATGAACCCATTGCCGCCTTGGATGTCTCCATCCAGGCCCAGATCCTCAACCTGATGATGGATCTTCAGGCAGACCAGGGCCTGACCTACCTCTTCATCAGCCACGATCTGTCGGTGGTTGAGCACATTTCGAACCGTGTGGCGGTGATGTATCTGGGCTCGGTGTGCGAACTTGCCCCAACCGACAATTTGTATCAACGGCCCAGGCACCCCTATACCCAGGCGCTCTTGTCGGCCATCCCGCGTTTGGGGGGACGCTTTGACCATCAGAAACTCTCCGGCGATCTCCCGACGCCCATCCAGCTGCCGCCGGGCTGTGTCTTTCATACGAGATGCAGCCATGCGCGCGAGCGCTGCAGAAACCAAGTCCCCGAATTGATGACGTTGGCGGATGCCACGATGGTTGCATGCCATGGCGTAGAGCAAGGATGGGTATAGGCTTTAAGCACTTTTTGAGCCTAAGTCCATCTCCATAGATAATTTGAGCCATCAAGCGGTTTACGCCTGTGAGCCTATCAAAAATAGCCATAAATTTTTCACAATAATGTGGGCACAAAGTGGTGAACCTAAATTGTGTTGACTTAACAGCAGGTTATAGCATATTACAAATTTCACAATAATGATAGGCGATAATACAGTTTACGCCGCAAGTTTGTCAAAACGGGGTGTTCTGTGTCAAAAAGCAGAATTCAATCTAATATTAAACCGGCAATTAAATACAATAACTTTATTTTTCACAAACCCGCATCTAACAAGACTTTACCAGGAGTAAATGGTTGTCTTATTAATTGCCGGGTTAATATCTAATGGGCAGAAAGAAAACAAATTGAAAAATATCGGTATACCAACACTTCTCGAGATACCTTCTATAGAGGAAACCATTGATCTTTGTCAAAGCTTGGGATTGTCAATCATCGAGGTAAATATGACACGGCCGGAATTTCTCCCAAAATCTCTCTCTAGTCAGAGATTATTGGATCTTAGTTCAACACATGGAATCGAGTTCACTCTTCATCTACCCGAGGAGATGGATTTGGGGACATTTCATGATACGATTCGCAATGCTTGGATTAACTATCTCATCGAAACAATACAGTGGGCTAACAGCTCTGGGATTAAATTGGCAACAATGCATTTATCAAATGGGATTTACTATACAATGCCAGATGGTAAAAAATGGCTTTACGCGCATTATGAAGCAGAGTACTTGGAGAGGATGAAAGGTGCTATGGATACTGTCTTCAGTAGGAAGCCCGATGATTTTCAGTTGTGTGTTGAGAATTGCGGTAATTTCCATTTGCCTTTCATCAAATCATTATTGCAGGAGATTGATGTAGGCTTGACATGGGATGTCGGTCATGATGCGGAATCCGGCTTTAGCGATTGGCCATACTTGGAATCCAAGGCTGAGCAAATACAGCATGTGCACTTACATGATGCAATAAACGGAAAATCCCATAGAGAGCTATTTACAGGTGAGGTCCGGATTGATGTTGCCATTGAATTTATTATATCCCGTGGTATTAAAGCCATTATTGAAGTTAAAACTGTTGATGCATTATGTCGGTCTATTGAAAAGTTGAGAGAAAGGCATGCCCAACATCTTCTTTGAGAAAGCTGACGCTTTTTAAAACGTCCAGATGATGCCCGCCGTTACAAGCTATTAGTTGAAGATGATGAATAATTTTAAGAGAATATCAAAAGACATCTTTCTGCCTTCTTATGACGAATGTACAATTTTCCTATTAAATTTTTTATTTGTTGCGCTATTAGTAATTGACCAAAATTGCCGATCTGAAATTTATAGCTTTTATACTCAGCATACAAGATACAGTGATGATACCAGAATGTTTATATTCGCACTGATTATTGCATTGATGTATACGGTCGGCCTCATTGTCTCAATTTATCATGTACTGGTTAAGAGAGAAAAAGATATCATGTCAGAAACTTTTATGAAGTTTTCGGCAATGCTCATCACTGGCATGTCGGGAATTGTCTCCGGAATATATATTTTGGATCATGAAAGTACCTGGATAGTAACTTCTCCAACCTGGAACATACTAATGGGGCTGATACTATTATATCAGATAGGTTTTATAGATAATATCAATATGGATCAAAGAGATGCTTCATTTGCTCAAATATTTTTTGGAATAATAGCAGTTTCCATTCTTCTGTTTCTATTTCATAATATTTATCAGTTGTATTGGGCAATATCTTTATCAATCTGTGTAAATTTTATTATTAATATTAACCATTTTATTGTTAAAAACGCATCTATAATAAAGAGCCGTGCGGTGTTAATATCTAAGGTTAGTTAACCGCTAACAGCCCCCAAGGGCCTCGCGGCCCTCGGGTCAACTGAGAGCAGGCGTTCGGCAAGGGTGAATCGCACAGATTGACATTTTATGCATAGACTGTTTTTTTTATGCATAAAAATGGGGGCAGCCATGAGAACAACTCTTGATTTACCTGAGGAATTATTGAATGAAGCCATGAAGGCTACGCAGATAAAGACAAAAACCAAGGTCATAATTGCAGCTTTAGAAGATTTAGTTAGAAAGTCAAAAATTTCGGAGTTGAAGGAATTTAAAGGAAAAATCGATTTAGCCATTGATTTAAATGATCTTAGAGGGCGTCGATGTCGGTATTAGCTGATACCTTGATTACCAACACAAATGTCTTAAAAATGGCTTGAATGGTATTGGTATACCGGATTTAATAACTGCGCAAAACGCAAAACAACATCATTGCGAGATTTACTCTCTTGATCACCATTTTCGTTTAATGAAAGACATCCTAAATCTTCAAGTGCAATTCTAATTGATTTGGGCTGCGTTATCGGTCTTAGCGTTAATCAGCACCGCCTTTTATACCCCCATAGTAGCGCAGAAACTGCATCCGCTCATAGACAGAGGGATCGACACTCTTGTCCTGGCTCAGTTTTCCTTTGAAGTGATTGATATTTTTAAAGCGGTGGTGGGACATCCACCCTTGGATACGTTCCAGCATGGCGCCGATGTGCTTCATGCCGTTTTGATAAAGGCATGAGGCCACCTGCACGGCGCTGGCACCTGCCAATAGCTGTTTGATCACCGCATCGCCATCGTGGATACCGGTGGAGGCGGCCAGATCGCAATCGACCTTTTCAGCCATGACGGCAATCCAGCGCAGTGAAATGGCCAGC
>JASFKE010000166.1:0-7790 GCA_050118795.1 Desulfobacteraceae bacterium
AGGCGGGATTTGAACCCGCACGACCGTAAGTCACTACCCCCTCAAGATAGCGTGTCTACCAAGTTCCACCACTTCGGCACATATTAGCTTTTATTGGTCGGTCTTTTTGGATTCCTCCTGCTGCTGAGCTTCGCTTGCCGGGGCGGTTGTTTCCGGGGCCGCTGGAGCGGTTTCCGTGGTTGTTTCTTGTGCTGGAGCGGCTTCCGTGGTTGTTTCTGCCGGTGGTGTGGCAGTTTCGTCTTGTTGGGTCTCCTGTACCACTGGCTGGTCTTCCAGGATGGAGCTGCTCGTTGTGTTGGTGGTCATGTAAGCCAGGATCAACGAGGTGAGCATGAAGACGACGGCGACCACTGTGGTCATCTTGCTGAGAAAGCTTGATGCGCCGGTGGCGCCGAACAGGGTGTTGCTGGATCCACCACCGAATGCGGCTCCCATGTCTGCGCCTTTTCCGGTTTGCAGCAATACGGTCATGATCAGGGCTATGCAGACGGCAATATGAATGACGATAAGGAAAAGTGACATATTAAATCCAAGTTACTGTTTAAAATTTACTAATTGGCTAAAAGATTGCGGATCGAGACTTGCGCCTCCGACCAAGGCGCCGTCGATATCCTCCATGGCCATCAGATCTTTTACATTTGATGGCTTGACGCTTCCACCGTACAATATTCGCAATCCTTGGGCAAATTCCGGATCATACTGCTTGGTAAACCACTGTCTGACAAATGCATGCGCTTGCTGGGCTTGCTCTTTTGTAGCGGTTTTACCGGTACCTATGGCCCACACCGGTTCATATGCCACGATCAAGGGCTTAAGGCTATCCGAAAACAAGCCTTCTAAACCGTTTTTGATCTGTTTGTCAAGGATATTAAAAGTCTCTCCGGCGTCACGCTGGGATTCTGTCTCCCCGATGCAAAAAACGGGGATGAGGCCCGCTTTGGAGGCTGCATCAATTTTGCGGTTGATATCTTGATCGGTCTCGCCAAAGTACTGGCGTCTTTCGGAATGTCCGACAATCACGTACCGGCATCCTGCGCTGTGGAGCATGGATGCCGATATTTCGCCGGTATAGGCGCCCTGGGCCTCCCAGTGCATATTTTGTGCGCCCAGCCCGATATTGGTGCCTTTTAAGATGTGGGAAAGCTGGGTCAAGGCAGCAAAGGACGGTGCAATCATGATATCCACATCAGAAACATTGGCAACCGTATCTTTAAGCGCGTTGACGAAGTCGACGGCCTCTTCACCGGTTTTGTGCATTTTCCAATTGCCTGCGATCAACGGGCGACGAACGGTCATGATGAAGCCTCCTCCGGTTTACAGTGCGGGTTACAATGATCAGGAGGGCAAAGAAGGATATGCGCACGACTTTGCCGCTCCGGGTACTTGGTCTCCTTTATAGGTTGCGTCCCACCAGGGCGGCAAGGTCCACCATACGGTTTGAATAACCGGCTTCGTTGTCATACCAGGAGAGGACTTTGACCATTTGGTCGACCACATAGGTGGTCTGGCCATCTACGATGGAGGAGAGTTTGTTGCCGTTGTAGTCCGTTGAGACCAGCGGAAGGTCGCAATAGCCCATAATTCCCGACAGCTCGCCTTCTGCGGCAGTTTTCAGGGCGTCATTGACCTCTTTGACGGAGACGCCGCTCTTTTCCACGGTTACGACGATATCCACGATGGATACGTTGGGGGTGGGCACGCGAATGGCCAGTCCATTCAACTTACCGGCCAATTCGGGCAGCACCAGCGCTACCGCTTTGGCTGCGCCGGTACTTGTGGGAATCATCGATTGAGCCGCTGCGCGGGCGCGCCGCAGGTCTTTGTGCGGAAAGTCCAAGAGCCGTTGGTCACCGGTATAAGAGTGGATTGTGGTCATCAGTCCACTGCGGATACCAAAGTTGTCCATGAGGACCTTGGCAACCGGGGAGAGGCAGTTCGTGGTGCAAGAGGCATTTGAGATCACATGGTGCTGTTTGGGATCATATTGGGTGTGGTTGACTCCCATCACGATGGTGGCGTCGGGATCTTTGGCAGGTGCCGAGATAATGACCTTTTGGGCTCCGGCCGCCAAATGTTTGCCGGCGTTTTCCTTGTCGCGGAACAGGCCGGTGCACTCCATTGCGATGTCGACCCCGAGTGAATTCCAGGGCAGTTCGGCCGGGTTCTTGATGGCGGAGTAAGGTATCTTGCGGTCATCCACCACAATGGCATTTTCTTCTGCATATATGTCGTTGTCCAATTGGTTATGGACGGAGTCATATTTTAACAAATGGGCCATGGTAGGTGCATCGGTAAGATCGTTGATGGCCACGACCTCGACATCCGGGTTTTCTAATGCTGCCCGAAAGACCATTCGACCGATTCTTCCAAATCCGTTGATCCCAACCTTAACGCTCATACTGCCTCCTTTAAGTTTTTTTTTAGTTCAGTGTGGGGGTATCGTCAGCTTCGTTTGTTGCCTTTCAGGATACCGCTTGCCAATGAGATGCTTCTTTTGCCGAACCTTTCGAGGTATTCGGCAAGTTCAGTCAGAGATTTATCCTTACGGAAATCTACAGCTTTGAGCAAAATCGGAAGGTTGACGCCTGAGAGCACTTCGACGCTGCCCTCTTCTAAAAAAGAGTAGCTCAGATTGGAGGGGGTACCGCCGAACATGTCCGTCAGAATCAGTACGCCATTTTTGGTTCGGACATCTTTGATGCCTTTTTTAACCTTTTTTCTTAATGTATCCGCATTTTCTCGTATGTCGATGGAGATGGCGCATAATAACTCCGGTTTCTCTTGCAGTATGAATTCAACGCAGTCGATTAGAGCATCGCCTAACTGCCGGTGGGTGACTACTAATATTCCAATCATGGGCTTTATTGTTTCCTGTATAATAATTGGGTTCGGTATGGATAAATATGAATAAATACCGACTGAAATCATGGAGGGTTAAGCCATAAATCGAACCAATCGTCAAGGTGCTTTTCATCTGCAGCAGCGCTCGTGCGATTTTAAGGCGTCCCCAATATCAATAACCCGATACAATTGCATTTTATAAAGGGTTGTGGCAAGTAATAATTAAAAAAGTTACCCGGATCGAAGGTCTCGGTGGATCAAGCGAACGCGATGGTGGTGACTTTGGATGTGCTCATAAACTTTTTGAGCGATCACTACCGAGCGGTGCATTCCACCGGTGCAGCCCACTGCAATGGTGAGATAGGTTTTGCCTTCTTCATTATACCGAGGTATTAAAAAATCTAATAGATCCAGATATTTCGATAGAAATTTTTCAGTTTCAGGATTTTTGAGTATAAATTTTTGGACCTGTGAATCTTCGCCGGATTTGGCTTTGAGTTCCGGGACAAAATATGGATTGGTTAAAAATCGGACATCGACGATCATGTCCGCATCCGGCGGTGTGCCGTGTTTGAAGCCGAATGATACCACATTTACCGACATCCCGGAGATGGCGGTATATTTTTGAGCGATGTTCAGTATGGTAAATTTGAGTTCGTGAACGCTGAGGTGGGTCGTGTCGATGACGTGATGGGCCTCTTTTCGCAGGTGGCTGAGCAGTTTTTTCTCTCTATGAATAGCTGCCACCAGGCTTCCGACTTCGACCAGAGGGTGGCGTCGTCGCGTTTGGCTGAAACGCTGGATCAGAGCCTGTTCATCGGCTTCCAGAAACAATATATGGACCTTATAGCCGTTTTTCTTAAGCGTTATGCATGTGTCGCTGAACTCATTGAGAAAGTGATTGTCCCGCAGATCCATCACAAATGCCCATCCGGCGAATTTGTTGGGATCGCTTAGAGATAATGCGAGAAATTTACCCAAAAGTTTGATGGGCATATTGTCGATACAATAGAATCCGGCATCTTCGAAAGTGGTTAAAGCGGTACTTTTCCCAGATCCTGAGAATCCGGTGATGATGATAATGTCTTTCTGTTTCACAACGTTTCCTATTGATCGTGGGGGGGCTTAAAACCCAATCCAATGCCAAAATCAAAAAGTTGGGTAACCGCCTTGTTAGAAATCTTCGTCTTCCTCCTGTATGATGGTTATCACATCTTGCGGTGCTTGAGCTTGCATCAGGCGTTCTTTGACACCGTCATTTTTGAGTAGCCTCGATATGCGCGCAAGCAGCTTTAAATGAACACCGGCGGAGCTTTCCGGTGTCAAGAGAATGAAAAAGATATGGGTCGGCCGTCCATCCATGGACTCAAAGTCAATTCCTTGCCGGCTGATCCCAAATCCGAGTATCAGCGATTCCAAGCTCTTGAGTTTTCCGTGGGGTATGCCGATTCCGCCGCCAATTCCGGTGCTTCCCAAGCGCTCTCGCTCCATGAGGACTTTTACCAGTTTGTCATGGCTGGTGCCGGTTTCTTCTGCAACCGGCGCCGCCAATTCATCCAGGATACCTTTTTTGTCTTGAGCTTTCAGGTCGACATTTATGGCGTTGGTGCTGAGAACATCCATTATTTTCATTGTTTGTTCACCGCTGTCTTTCAAGTTTATACTTGCAACTGATGCTCCGGCTAATGGCTCGGCTGAATGAGACCGTAGTTACCGTCTTTGCGACGATAGATGACATTCACCATCCCGGAGCGTGCATTGGTGAATACCAGGAAATTGCCGTTTGCCAACTCCATCTGCATAACGGCCTCGTCCGTGTCCATGGGTTTGTAATCGATGTTTTTTACAATCACCTGTTTTTCGTGATCTTCATCCGCGGCATACGCCTCGGGGATGCGCCCTTCTCTTGCTTTGCCCTTGCCGGAGCGTCGGTTACGCACTTTCTCTTTGTTTTTTTTAATCTGCTTTTCGAGTTTGTCCAGGGTAATATCAATGGCAGAGTACATGTCCTCGGTCTCTTCTTTACCATTGATACTGAGACGATCACCTACAATGTTGATTTCGGCGATATGTCTGAATTTTTCTACTGAGAGCACGACATTGGCTTCAGCTGGGTTGTATAGATATTTGTCAAAACGATTTAATTTTTCACTGACATAAGATTTGATGTGGTCGGAAGGATCGATGTTCTTAAAGGTCACGGATGTTTGCATATAGGCAGCCTCCTTTGCTTAGTGAGGGTCTCTGGAGACCATTTCAACTGGTCGCCGTGAATTCAAGCCGATGATTAAAATATAAGCCGCTGTGCATCAAAAACAAAGCCGTTAGAGGTGCGAATCCTATATAATTTTTTTGCGTTTGCTCGACGGCAGGACTCCCATCATTTCGCGGTATTTGGCAACAGTCCGGCGGGCAATATCGATGTTCTCGGCCTTGAGCATCTCAGCCATTTTACTGTCGCTATAGGGTTTTTTGGGGTTCTCCTTTTCAATTAGTTTCCGTATTTTAGCTTGTACGCTGGCCGATGCAATGGCCTCTCCATGCACCCTTTTAATAGAGCTGTTGAAAAAATATTTGAGCTCAAAAATGCCTTGGGGGGTGTATGCATATTTATTGGTCGTCACCCGGCTGATGGTGGATTCGTGCATACCGATATCTTCGGCCACATCCCTGAGCACCATGGGTTTGAGTTGGGTGATGCCCTTATCAAAGAAATCTCTTTGAAATTTCAATATGCTTTTCATCACTTTGTAGATGGTCTTTTGCCTTTGGTGGATGCTTCGAATCAGCCATGCTGCGGAGCGCAGTTTGTCCTGAATATAATCCTTTGCATTTCCGCTGACGCTATTGGCTTGGGAAATGGCTTGTTTGTAAAATGAGTTGACCTTGAGCTTTGGAAGGCCGTCGTCGTTGATGACCACCGCAAAATCATCTTCGGTTTTGTATACGTAGATATCCGGTGTAATATATTGCGGTTCCTCTATACTGAAAAGGCGGCCGGGCTTAGGCTCCATCGAGGTGATGACGTTGACGGCGGCGATGACCTCATCCATGCTGACTTTCAGCGCACGGCATATGGCCTTGTAGTTTTTATTTTCCAGATGGGTGATGTGTTCGCTGATAATTTTTGTGATCAACGTGTCTTTCAGCCCCAGGTTATGGGCTTGCAAGAGTAGACACTCTTTCAGGTCGTGTGCGCAGACGCCGATGGGGTCAAATGTTTGCAACAAAAACAAGACCTCATCGATATCATCGGCGGTTACCCCGGCCTGGGCGGCCAACTCTTCGTTGCTTGATTGCAAATAGCCGTCTTTGTTGAGGTTGCCAATGATCAGGCTGCCGATGCGTTTCTCTTCGCTGGAAGGTGAGGACATCAGCAACTGCCAGAGCAGATGATCGCTCAGTGACTCTTTGTGGGATATAAAGGCTTCGTACTGGGGCGTTTCCCGATCTTCGCTTTCAAAACTTATCCGGCCCGGTGCGCTGTATTCATCGATATAATTGCTCCAGTCAATATCACCGGGTATCTTTTCATCAATGGTAACTTCTTTGGTTTTTTCGGGCGGCTGCAGCTGCTCTTGGGCAGCGGTATCCAAACGCTCTTTGGGAGTTGATTCCTGGGACTCCTCAAGAGCCGGATTCTCTTCCATTTCTTGCCGAATGGCGTCCATCAGCTCCAAACGGGACAGTTGCAGAAGCTTGATTGCCATTTGCAGTTGAGGTGTCATGATCAACTGCTGGGTCAGTTTGAGTTGTTGTCTAAGTTCGATTGCCATATTACAACCTGAATTCGTCTCCTAAATAGATTCGCCGGGCAAGCTTGCTTGCCGCTATTTTTTCCGGGGCGCCGCTTTCAATGACTTTGCCATCCGCCATGATGAAAGCCTCGTCGCAAGCTTCTAGTGTCTCCCGAACATTGTGGTCTGAAATTAAGATGCCGATCTGCCTCTGCTTGAGGTGGCCGATGATCTTTTTGATGTCTGCCACCGCAATGGGATCAATTCCGGCAAAGGGCTCATCCAGCAAAATAAAAGCAGGGTTGGTCACCAGCGCCCGGCTGATTTCCAACCGCCGACGTTCGCCACCGGACAACACACTCGCCGGCTGGTCTTTCAGATGCTGGATGCCCAGCTCTTTTAAATAGGCCCCGGCTTTTGCCTTTAGACCGGCCTTTTTCACGGGAAGCGTCTCTAAAATGGCCAATATGTTCTGCTCCACCGTCAGTTTGCGGAAGATGGAGGCTTCCTGGGGTAGGTACCCCAAACCTTTTCTGGCCCGAATGTACATTGGGCTTTCTGTGATATCCTCCTCATCCAGCAGGACTTTTCCGCCGTCGGGTTTTACCATACCCACGGCCATGTAGAAAGTTGTGGTTTTTCCCGCACCGTTCGGTCCCAGCAGGCCGATGACGCTCCCGGATGTCACCTTCAGACTGACTTGTTTGACAACTTGTCGTCCGCCATATCGCTTTACTAAATTTTCTATCTTCAATACGGCCATAGACGGCTTTCATTCCAAAACGTGCGTCAGACAGTAGCGGTATCAGTTATCCAAAATCAATTCAATCCCTTATGATCAGAATGGATGATGGCTTTAACTCTATCCTTACCATCGCCTTCCAGGGCCACCTGTCCTTTATCCCGGTAGAAAGTGATTTTGCTGCCGGAAATTTCATCCTGGCCGCTGATGACTTTTGATTCAGGGCCGCTCAAAACTAGTTTGCGTTCTGCTATAATATAGACGGCTTGGCGGCTAACAGCAACCTTATTATCAAATTCGATGCGAACATTGCCATTTGCCTCCATGCGCTCGATGCTATTGGTGCTCTGCGTTGGCGATTTACCGCCTTGGGAACCATAGAAAAGGGTCAGACGGTCGGTGGTGATCACCGTGTTTTGTTGAACGGCTTTGACATTGCCGGTGAAATCAGCGGATCGTTTCTGGTTGTC
>JASFKE010000167.1:0-7786 GCA_050118795.1 Desulfobacteraceae bacterium
CTTCTCCGGTGAGCACCAGGATGTGCCGCATGCCGGTTTCAGCGATTTTGCGGGCTTCGATATCGATCTCCTCCATGGTGAGCTTGCGTCGCGTGATGTCGTGGCGGCGGTTAAAACCGCAATAGACACATTCGCTGTTGCAGTAGTTGGAGATGTAGAGCGGAATATAGAGCTGGATGGTGTGTCCGAAATGCTGAATGGTCAAGCTGCGGGCCTTTTGCGCCATTGCCTCCAGATGCTCACCGGCCGCGGGCGAGAGCAGGGTCATAAATTCCAGGGGTGACAGCTTCTCTTTGGCCAGGCATTGGCATACGTGGGCATCGGTGCGGCTGTGCCAGAAACCATGATAATCAAAATCGGTGTATTGATCTAATAACTCGGAAAAGGACATTATCTTTGACTTTACCAGATGTTATCTGTTGTCAGCGTTTTTAAGCAGCGCCGCCAAGCGGCGCCAGCGCCCGGTGAACGGTGAGATCGGATTACCTCAAAAATCCGGTCAGCGGTGATGACGCTACTGCGGTATCGCTGGTGTGCGCCATTTTTGCTTCATGGGCCATGCGCCCGGCTGCGACCCCCATGGCAAAGGCTTTGCCCATAGCTTCCGGGTCCCGGGCTGTGGCGATGGCGGTGTTGACCAAAACGGCATCCGCTCCCATCTCCATGGCATCCGCTGCATGGGAAGGGCGGCCAATGCCGGCATCCACCACCACCGGGACGGTGCAGCACTCAATGAGCAGGGCGATGATATCGCGGGTCTGCAGACCCTGGTTGGACCCGATAGGGGCCCCAAGGGGCATGACCGCTGCGGCCCCGGCATCTTCCAAGCGTTTGGCCAGGGTCAGATCGGGCATTACATAGGGCAGTACCACAAAGCCCTCGTCAGCCAGGGTTTTGGTGGCCTGTAAGGTTTCCCAATTGTCCGGCATCAAGTATTTCTGGTCGGTGATCACCTCTATTTTGATGAAATCCCCGCAACCGGCCGCTCGTGCGATGCGGGCAATGCGCACGGCTTCATCGGCTGTGCGGGCGCCGGAGGTGTTGGGCAGCAACGTCACCGTTTCAGGAATATATTGAAGAATGTTTTCGGCCCCGGCCTCTGCGTCCACCCGTCTCAGGGCCACGGTGATCATCTCCGAGCCGCTGGCGGCCAGCATCTTGGTAATCAGCGCTTTGTCCGCAAATTTGCCGGTGCCGGTAAAAAGCCGGCTGGAAAATTTCTTTCCCCCCAATACGAGCTCTCCTTCGCCCATCTCACCCTCCTCCCACAAAACTGAGCAGTTCCAATCGATCCCCTTCGCGCAGGCGTATCTCTTCCCATTGGTCCGATACGATGACCTGGCCATTGTGTTCCACCACCAGGGTTTTTGGATCCAATCGGCTATTGCTGACATAGTCGGCAATACTCCGTGCCGATACATCTTGCTTTTTGCCATTGATGATAATGTCCATTTCGTACACTCCAGGAACACAAAAAGCCGTACCCGGAGATCTGGATACGGCTACCTAAATCGAAAAAAAACAGTTTTCAGCCCTTGTTTTTTCCCTTTGTCTGCAATGCCGCTTCCCTTCGCCGGTATTAACCGTATCAGGTTCCAAGGGTTGGGAAAATCCTCTCAGCGGAGACCGCACCCCTAGCGTTGGTCGAATCCTAACATCATGGGAAAATAAATCAAGTCTAATAGGTTTTTCGTTGGGAAAATCCCTTTCCGAGCACATTCAACGTATTTTCCATGATCACAAAGGCTTGGTCATCGATGCTGAATACCAGCTCTTCCAGCCGTTTGAGCTGAAAATTGTTGATCACCGTCAGCAATACCTCTTTCTTTCGTCCGGTATAGGCCCCGCGCCCTTCCAACAGGGTGGCTCCGCGCCCTAATCGAGAGAGGATTTCCGGGGCGATGCGGTTCGATTGATCCGACACAATCAACGCCATTTTTCGTTGGTTGGAAACATTTAGCAGATAATCGATGACTTGGCTGGTCACAAAGCTCATGGCCAGGGAAAAAAGCACCAGATCCACAGGCAGGTGCCCCAGACTCAGGGCCAATAACCCAATGTTGAAGACAAAGAAAAAGGTTCCCATACGAACATTGAAGCGTTGGTTCAAAATTACGGCAATCACATCATTGCCCCCGGAAGACCCCAGAGAGTGCAATATCAATCCGGCCCCTGTACCGATCAGACAGCCGCCGGCCAGAGCGGCCAGCATGGGTTCTTGAACGGCGATGCGGATTTCGATAATTTCGATGGCCAGTGTCAATACCACCATGCCGTATAAGCTGTAGCAGAAAAATCGCCGGCTGACATAGCGCCAGCCCAGAACAAAGATCGGCGCATTCAGCAAAAAGTAGAAAATTCCCGGCGATAGCCGTCCGGTCCAGTAATAGAGCAGCAGGCTTAACCCGGAGATACCACCCGAAATAAAGCCGTGGGGCAGGGCGATGCCCTTGACACCGATGCCAAAGATCAGACTGCCCACAGTTATCAGAAGTATGTTATAGGGCATACCAAACATAAATTGACGATTTTTAAGTCCCATTTTTTTCTCCATATGCGTGTTGGTTTAACGCATTTAATTTTCGTCCAGCGCCCTGAACGGGTTTTATTATTATGCCGTTCCGCCCTAGCCTTTAGGTGAATATTGCACGCGCCAAGGATGAACAACTCATTTCTTGCGCTGGCCGCCATATCCCTTTCGAATCTGTTTTGCAATAGTCTCTTTGCTGCGCCCTTAATGCTGTCAAGGGTTGGGGTGAAGCCGGCGGCTCGCCCCGGGTATATGTAGTTTGTGATACACTCCCCCACCCATATGTTATGGAATTTTTTTCATAGGGGATGGTTTGAATGGCGGCATCCTTTGATAACTCATAGAAATATTGAATGAATTTATCAAGCCTGGCATTGGCAGGGATTTTGCTACCTTAATTGATTGATATTCGCCAGGGCACCTGTCGCTGGCATGGTTTCAACCGGGGCTGCCGGCACGGGCGATGTCGGGAGACGAAATCTATTGGCCGGAGATTGTCGCCATTATTAATTTTTTTTAAGAGGTCGATCAAATGCAAACTTACGCAGCATATTGGCAACACCAGTCACACTCTTACAGACGACAATATGAACGCAAGGATTACGACGTTGATGTTGTTTTTGCAAATGACAACAAGGTATTTCAAGGCTGCCTAAAGGACATCAGCCTTGGCGGCGCTTTTATAATGACCAAGCATGCCGGTCAATTATTCGAAGGCGATGTCGTGACGATCAGCATTCCTTTCACCAATGGCGCCAACCATGTCAGGCGCAGTGGGCGTATCATATGGAAAAACAGTACCGGATTTGCCATCACCTTTTAAAGCCTGACACTGTTTTATAAGCGGCGGCCCTGCCAATGGTGCGTGCCGCCGTTTCCATTTTGACACCCTCCTCTTGTCAAAACTCCTAAAACATGGCATGTGAAGCCTTTTATATTTTCTCAGTGCCACTGAAGGAGTCCCAACAGGCCTTTGTTTTGACAAGGCCTGTTATATTGCAAAATGCCTGGAATTCAACCTCGACAGATCCCATATAATTACACATCGGCGGACGACCGGCGGATTTTTGCATTGCTGCTAGGCACCGATGCCCTTGCCGCCCTTGAACGGCTGGTGTTCAAACGCCGAACGGGCAGATCCTGGCGACTGTTGATGCGTATTGTGGGAGATCTGTTTATCCACCATCGCAATCCTTTCCTTTATCAGGAACTGATTGACAACCGCCGGCGCCGCAAACAATTTCTAAGGGCCGCTCACAGAGACTTGGACCTCATTGCCGGGAGGGGATCCAAAGAACCGGACTTGAGTCTGGTTTTGGATAAATGTTTAGAAAAACTTGACATCATTTCAAATGAAGTGGCCACCGCATCCCATGACAGGTTGCGGATAAGAAAAGTGCTGGGTGCTGTTGTGGGGATGCAGAATGTTTTTTTCGATCCCTTTACCCTTGCTTCCCACGCTACCGATGCCACGGATTGGCGATTGCATCTGCCTGTGGCTGTGGTGTGCCCCCACCAAGAGGCCCAACTTCCCTTGCTGCTAAAAGCCGTTGCCGGGCTCGGACTGAAAGCGATCCCCCGGGGCGGCGGCACCGGTCTTACCGGCGGAGCCGTGCCTGTGGCCGCTGATGTTGTGATCATCAATACCGAAAAACTCAATCGCATCGGTACCATCAAAACGGAAAGGTTCGAGCAGCCCGACGGCAATGTCCGGCAATTGGCCACCATGGAACTGGAGGCCGGCGTGATCACCGAAGCTGCCATGAAGACGGCCCAAGAAGCGAATCTGGTATTTGCCACCGATCCGACCTCGGCCTGGGCCTGCACCATTGGGGGTAACGTGGCGGAAAACGCCGGCGGCAAGCGGGCTGTGCTGTGGGGGACGGCCATCGATAACCTGCTCCGGTTCCGCATCGCTGTGCCCGGCGGCCGTCTGCTTGAGGTGAAACGCATCCATCCCACCGGCCGGCGGATCGGTGCGGATGAGACCATCTCCTTTTGGGTCACCGATACCGCAAATGGCGAACCTGTCAAACGAATCTCCATCTCAGGTGGACAGCTTCGCAAACCCGGCCTGGGAAAGGATATTACCAACAAAGCCCTTGAAGGCCTTCCCGGCGTCCAAAAAGAGGGTACCGACGGCATTATTACTTCCGCCGTGTTTGTGCTCCACAACGCTTACCCCCATCAGCGGACGGCCTGCCTCGAATTTTTTGGTGAAGACATGGATGAAGCGGGGCTTGTGATTGCTCAGATCTGCAAGGCGTTTGACAACCGGGGGCGGGAAGCCCTTATGGCCCTTGAACACTTTGACGAAGAGTATGTCCAGGCCATCGACTACAAAGCCAAAGCACCCCGCAGCCATAGTCCCAAAGCCGTACTGCTCATCGACATCGTCGGCCATACGGCCGAACAGGTCGAGGTTGGTTTGGAGCGCCTCAAGGGGTTGTTGGCGTCCTATCCCAACACCTTTATGGCGGTGGCCCGGGATGACCGGGAAGCGCTTCGGTTTTGGCGCGACCGCAAACGCTTAGGGGCCATCGCCGCCCGCACCAATGCATTCAAGCTGAATGAAGATATTGTTCTGCCCATAGAGACGCTGGCCGAGTTTGCGGCTTTTGTTGATGATCTCAACGTAGAAGAAGAGCGCAGCAGCCAGGTGGAGGTCATCTGGCATCTGAACACCTATCTGGAAAAAGCGGAACCATTGGAGGATCCCGAGTGGCTCACGGCCAAGTTGCCCAAAGCCCGTCAATTGCTCAAAGAGGCCCTGGGGCACATCAAACTGGCCGGCCGGGAGCACCTTCGATCGGAAACCTACCTGGGTCGGGTGAAGCAGTCCATGGATGAATTGCTGCGCGGTTTTAGCAAGGTGCGGTCTGAAATTGAACGCGATATTAAGGAGATCCGCAGCCGGCGCATCGTGGTGGCGACCCACATGCATGCCGGTGACGGTAATGTGCACGTCAATATACCTGTCTTTTCCAATGACCGTGAGATGATGCGACGCGCCGCTGAAGTGGCCGATATCATCATGGAACAAGCTGCCGCATTGGGGGGGGTGGTCAGCGGTGAACATGGTATCGGTTTTACTAAAATAAAACATCTGGATGCCGATCTGCTGGCCGATTTCAGGGCGTACAAAGAGAAGGTGGATCCACAAAATCTGATCAATCCGGGAAAACTGACCGATCCCGGGATTGCCGATCGCGTCTTTACACCCTCCTTCAACCTCATAGAGCTGGAGGCGCGCATATTGCGCTATGGCCGTCTGGAGCGATTGGCAGATAAAATTTCCCAATGTGTCCGGTGCGGCCGCTGCAAAACCAGTTGCTGCGTTTTCTATCCGGGCGGCAACCTTTTCTACCATCCCCGCAACAAGAACCTGGCCTTGATGGGAATTATCGAGGCGCTGCTTTATGACGCCCAGCGATCCAGTGCAATCGGGTTGCGGCCCTTGAGATGGCTGGGCGAGCTTGCCGACCACTGCACCCTCTGCCATAATTGTCTCTCCCCGTGCCCGGTCAATATCGACACGGGAGAAGTCTCCATTCTGGAACGCGAAGTGCTGGCTTCACGGGGGGCCAAACGTACCGCCATGCCGACAAATATCGTGTTGGGGTATCTGGCGTCCCGGCAGCCATTGAAAAACGCCATGGTGCGCCGGGCAGTACTTCAATGGGGCGCAAGGGCCCAGCGGATCGGTTCGTGGCTGGTGCGCAGCTTTTTGGGCCGTGGCCAAGAAATTCCCAAACTTCTGGCCCCTTTCTATGCCCCGGCTCCGCCCATTGCCGCCAAATCCATGGATGCGGTAATGCCGCTCCATGACACCCACCATGCCATGGTGATTTCGCCGGAAGACGAAATCCAGGGGACTGTCTGCTATTTTCCAGGATGCGGTTCCGAGCGGCTTCATTCGGATATTGGTCTGGCTTCCATCTTTCTGCTGCTGCAAAGTGGCATCCGCGTTGTATTACCTCCCAAAGAGCTTTGCTGCGGGTACCCCGCCCGCGCCAATGCGAAATCGGATTTAAGCAACCGGCAGGAGCTGCGCAACACCATCATATTCACCCAGATCCGCTCCATGCTGGGCCATTTCGATTTTGACGGCTGTGTCGTCAGCTGCGGCACATGTCGACAGGCTTTGGAGCGGGTCGGCATATCGGAGATTTTCAATTCGCCGCTTTTTGATATCGCTGAATTCGTACTCGCCCGCGGCCTTGATGTCACTCTGCCCGACGCAGTGATCTACCATCAGCCCTGCCATGACTCTTTGGAAGGTAAAGCAGAGGCGCTGCTGCACAAAATGGCGGCCAATGGGGTCACGGTATCTCCCCACTGCTGCTCCGAGGCCGGAACGCTCTCTTTGAGCCGCCCGGATATCTCCGCTGCCATGTTCGAACGCAAACGGGTGCCATTGAGCCGGCTTACATCTGCAACCACGGCCCCTGCCCGACTCATCACCAATTGCCCGGCTTGCTTGAATGGGCTGGGCCGGCAGCGGCTGGCGGCTTGTGATCATATGGCCGTGGCCATGGCAAATGCTGTAGAGGTCGACAATTGGCGGGCTGCGGTAAAAATGCATTTAGCCAATGCCGAGCTGGTCAGATTTTAAATATTGAAAGGCCTCTCATCTTTTTCATGCCTATGTCAAACCCGCTGTCAGCCGGTAGAGCCAATTCAGAGTAAACAACCCTGTCAATGTGACCACGATAATGCGGCGGCACACGGGTCCCGGCCGAAGAATCGGCCCGGGAGTAAGAATGATGCCGAGTACCATTGCCGAAAAATGCCACATAAACATCACGGCCACAAAGAGGAAAACCAAAAACGCCAAAGGGCAGTCGGCCATCGCCGATGACCACTGGCCGTTGGCGATGGCCCAAAAAGAGCGTGTAAAGCCGCACAAGGGGCATGGGTACCGTGTCAGGTGAAGGAACGTGCAGGGTATCGACGGCAGTTGATTCAGCGCGGCCACATAAGGTAGTAAAAGGGCTGTTCCGAAAATAAGGGTCATGGGCAGATGCAAGACGGTCACGGCCCAGTAGGAAGCAGGTCGCCGCCAGGATGCCAACGCCCATAGTCTCCCGGTGGCCCCGGCCCCCGTCTTTTCTGATGCATGGTTCAACGATGCATGATTCAACATAGATGCCTCGATCGGTCCGCCTTACTCTTTGTCGGGTGCGTCGGTTGGCGGTGGGGGGGCGTCGGGCTCCTCCGGATGAATCTCTTGGGGCGGCGGTGGCGGTGTCACCC
>JASFKE010000168.1:0-7780 GCA_050118795.1 Desulfobacteraceae bacterium
TTACTTTAAAAGCATGGTCACCGAATGGTGGGACGACCCCGATCAGGCGCCGACCTCCATCAGTGATAACTGTAGTGATTGGTAAAGCCTATTGCAGTAATGACGCGAAAGGAAACGAATAAAATGTGCCAAATGTGCAAAAGAACTTTCATCACCATGAAGCTGTTGATAGTGCCGATCATCTGCTTTGCCCTGGCCCTTTGCATTGGTTCCACGGCATGGGCGGCGGACTCGCAACAGCCGGTTGGCGACAGTGACGACCAAAGCGGGGGGAGCGTGTTATTGAAAAAACAGGTTACCCTAGAAAAAAAGAGTTCCAAGATAGTGACGACCAGCTTTGGAGAAACTTATGGGTTGGACGACGCAACCTTGACCCTCGATGAACAGGGGCAACAGATCATGATTCAATATCTCTTGGTTCCCTGCGACGCCGAGCTATTGTATGAAACCAAAGCCGACGGCAGCAGCACTGTACACCGCATTAAAGTCATCAGCACCCACCAGGGGGCAACCAATCGTATGTGGGGGGAATCGAATTAGCGACTCTTATCCAACACCGAACCTGAGAAAAGGCATTGTGATTCCCGAAAGGGTCCCAATGCCTTTTGTTAACTTCGGAAAGCGTCAAATCAGAAATCAACCTGACCATTATTGAAAGAATAGGGCCTCTCGTATGGATTGGCTGGAAGATCAGACAATATTTTTTTTTCGACCAGCTCTTCAAGATTGGCCGGCAACCGGTCGAATTGTTTTTGAAAAAGCGAAACAGCCGTGTTCAGGGTATCAATACCTCTAAGCGCTGTTATTCGTAGCATTAAATGTTCTCTGGTTTCATCGTCATCTGTGTTCTCGTAAATGGCGACGAGAAAGTCGATGGCCGCACTTGTATGCCCCGCCCTGGAAGCCAACCTTGACGCCAGTGTCGCCAAGGGAATCGGGGCACCAGGTACTTTAGACGCCTCCATCAACTTTTGGGAAGCGGTCAAGTTGTCATTCAAAAAATAATAATAATCGAATCCAATAAAAAAACCCGGCTCCCAGTCCCAAGGCAAATGCCTCCTGCTACGTTCCAATATTGCAATAGCCTTCTCCACTTCACCAGCTTCCCAAGGAAGCGTTGCTTGTGAAAGACGGTAGGTTTGCCTGAAATACGGGTCCAGTCTGTTGCTTTGATCCAATAAACGCGCCAACGCTTCCCAATCCTTGGTCGAAGCTTTCTCATGACTGCCAATAAAACTGGCTGCCTCCAATACCAAATAATTGGCAACCATACCTTTAAATTCGCCTGCCAGAAAAGTGAAAACTTCCGGTGGCAAAGGTACTGCTGCAGTATGAAGCCTGTAAACAAAATCTGCGCGGTAAGCAATTACACGAAAGTGGGATAGAAGTTGAAAAGTCAGCAATACAATCATTATTGCGACTAGTTTCATTCCCCCATATTTTTTCATGACAGCTCCCGGCGCTGAAAAACGCAAACGCTCAGCGTCAGGACCACTCCAATATAGCTAAGGCCATACAGTGCGGTCCAGCAAAGTGAAAGCGGCTCAAGCGGCAGTCCGTAACCCGCCGCTGTTTTTAGGTCAAAGGCCTGCAAATTTGGGAATAACCAGGTTACCACCTCAATAAGAGAATTATAGAACCGGTTCATTTCATTGGATTCAATAAAAGTCTTTCGAACAAGCTCCACGTTTTGCCCAATAAAATAAGCACAGGCCGTGATTAAAAGAGCGATATAAGAACTGGAAAACAGAGATGTAAAAAGCTGTGCCATTGCGGTGATAATCAGCAAGCTCAGATAGCTGAAAAGGACTGACAACCCGAATATCGCCCATGAAAAATTAACTGGAATGAAATCCGGTGCCATCAGCATCGAGGTTTTGGCGCCGGCGGCGGCAAATAATCCCAGAATACCCACGGAGGTACCGACCATTAGAGCGAGCCCGGCAAATTTACCCAAAACATACTGCCATCTGGAGATGGGGCGTGAGATGACCATATAGATAGTCCGTTTTTCAAAATCACGCGCCAGCAAATTTATTCCCATGAAGAAAATGACAGCTAGCCCGGCAAAAGAGACCGTTGACAGGCCCATATCCACAGAGACTTTGCTCAAGTCATGACCGAACATCTGCGAAAAAACCAGGTTGAAGGCTGAGGAGAGCAAGGCAACCAGAAGAATTCCGAGCAGAATTCGATTGCGAACGCCCTCTTTGTACGTTATTTTGGCAAGCAGCCATATTGGCTTCATATTTTACACTTCGTCTTTTTCAATTAGTTGAATGAAGGCTTGTTCTAGGCCACCGGGATGGGGTACAAAATCGTCCATTTCACCGCAGTAAAGCAACCTTCCGGAATTCAGAACGCCAACACGGTCGCAAAGCCTCTCAATATCGCTCAAAATATGTGAACTGAAAAACACGGTTTGCCCATTGAGCCGCATCTCCTCAATCAAGTCAGCCACCAGGCGTCTTCCAAGTGGGTCAAGCCCACTCATCGGTTCGTCTAATATACAGATTTTAGGTTTGTGGATCAATGCCAAGCCGAGCCCCGCCCTTTGAACCATCCCTTTGGAATAGGATCGCAGGCGCTCTTTTTTAGCATGTGATAATTTTAAACGCTCCAGCAACTCATCGATTCGGTATTGAATGTCACGATCACTCATTTGGGCGGCTCTGCCACCAAATGTCAAAATTTCTTCAGCCGTCAAGTGGTCATAGAAATACGGATTCTCGGGTAGGTACCCGATAAATCGACGCACCTGGGGGTCACTTACGGCATGCCCGTCAATGGTCGCCGTGCCGGTGCTTGGCCTAATAAAATTCATCAAAATTTTAATAACGGTGCTCTTTCCTGCTCCATTGGGCCCCAAAAACCCAAACACCTCCCCATCTCTAATCTCCAGGGTCAGGTGCTCAACAGCGAGTTTTGAAGCATTGATCCTTTTTTTATAGCGTTTTGAAAGGTTAGAGATTCGAATCGTCATTTTTCTGCCTATTACGCTATGTATATCACTGTGGGAGAACTGTGACGCACATTAGTAAACATGTTGTTTCCTAAAAATACTACGACACCCCGCATACGCTTTACTATAGAGTTTATCAGCCAAAACTTATAACAGATTTGCCATTCAGGGTACAACTTTTTATGGGCGTGGCATATTGTAAGGTGTGCTTCGGGTGCGGCATATCTATAAAAACAGGATGATCGATTTCGACCATCCTGTTTTTACTAAGGCTAAGAAACAAACCAGTCAGTTTATTTCACGATCCAAGGGGCGCCGGCTGCTGCAAAATCGTCTTGCGCTGCAACAGATGCCAGGTTGGTTCCGACAACAATCCGTGTTCCCACTGCGACTGTGCCAGGGTTCTGATACATTGCGGTGGTGTCGCTGTCAGCGCCGTAGATGGTATCACCGTTGAGGTGTTTGGCGACGGCGGTAAAAGAAGCGTCGTTGGCATCCGTGCCGGCAACGATGTCTACCAGGTTACTCAAACCGATATTAAGTCCTCGCGCGACACCACCGGTTTGGGTACCTATGATTGAAGTCGGAGTCGCCGGACCGGTGAGCAGACCGCCATTTCCGCCAGCGAGTGCAGCGGCTCCCACCGCTACATTTTGGGTATTTCCGAACACTTGCCAGTCACTAAAGAAAGCGGCCTCACTTGTGGCCAGGTTTCTGATATCACTCTGGCCTGAAGAGTTGAAACCTCTAACCCGATAGGCGGCAAACTGCGGAATTGCGATGGCCGCCAGGATGCCGATGATGGCGATGACGATCATCAATTCTATCAGGGTGAAACCTTTTTGATCTTTTTTGAGCTGTAGTTTTTGAATCATGGTAGTCCTCCTTTGGAGTTTAAAAAAAAATAATGGGTTTTAAAGTTCGTTCAAAGTGGGATGCCCTCCCGCGATTCCACCTCCTTCGTGAACGATTGTAAGTTGCGTAGGAATAGAGCAACAGGCGTGCCAAAGTGTAAAAAAGCGGCTTGACATCTGTAACTATTTGTGTATTTAATCTATTCTATAATTTGAGAACTAAGATCGCTGATCGCCGTTTTCCAGGCTTTGCCGCAGTTCGACATGAAATTGACTGAAATTGACAATAATTGTCAGTATGAATTGGCGCTATTTTGACTCAATGCCCAGCTTATCTACGCGATACCGGAATGATCGAAAGCTGATACCCAACAATTCAGAAGCTTTGTTCTTGTTATTATTGGTGCAGTCCAAAGCCTTGGTAAGATAGGAGCGTTCGATCTCCGCCAAGATGTCATCCAAAGAGACGCCGTTGGGGACCTCGTCCAGGTCATAGCGCCTGTTTTGGATACCTTCGATCCAGCGACGCTTGTGGATCGACATGGCCAGGCTGTCAGGCAGCAGGATATTGGTGTTGGACAGCGCCACCGAGCGCTCGATCAGGTTCTCCAACTCGCGCACGTTGCCCGGAAAATTATATTTCTTCAACAGATCGATGGCATAGGAGGAGAGCTTGGTCACCTCCTTGTTCATCTCCCTGGCATATTTTTCGATAAAGTGCTGGGCCAGCAGTTTGAGATCCCCTTTGCGCTCCCGCAAAGGGGGCACTTTGATCTCGATAACGTTGAGACGGTAAAACAGATCCTCGCGAAATTCGCCGTCGATCACGGCGTCTTCGAGCTGTTTATTGGTGGCCGACAAGATGCGGATATCCACCGAGACATCCCGGGTGCCGCCCACCCGGCGAAAGACGCGCTCCTGGACGGCCCGCAGCAGCTTGACCTGCATGGGAATGCTCAGTTCGCCCACCTCATCCAAAAAGACGGTGCCGCCGTCGGCGGCCTCCAACAACCCTTTCTTGTCGCTGCTGGCGCCGGTGAAAGCCCCCTTCTTGTGGCCGAAAAACTCGCTCTCCACCAGGGTCTCCGGAATCCCGCCGCAATTTATGGGGATAAACGCCTGATCGGCGCGATCGCTCTCGTCATGGATCGCCTTGGCGATGAGCTCCTTTCCGGTTCCGCTTTCGCCTGTGACCAATATATTGGTCCGCGTTTTGGCCACCTGGCGCACCATTTGATAGATGTGCTGCATGCGGGGGCTGTTGCCCACGATTTTTCCGAAGTGGACCGTATCCTTGAGCTGGCTCTCCAGTACCCGGCGCTCCGCCTCAAGGGTTTTGCGCTCCAACGCATGGGCAATGGTCTGTTTGAGTTCATCGTTGTCAAAGGGTTTGGGAACATAGTCAAAGGCCCCGTCGTTCATGGCTTCAACGGCGGTCTCGGTGGTGGCGTAGGCGCTGATCATGATCACCACGGATTGGGGATTTTTCTTTTTGGCCGCTCGCAAGACCTCTATGCCGGTGATATCTCCCAAACGTATGTCGCAAAGGATGAGATCGAAATCCGTGGACTCCACCATTTTAATGGCGCTGCGACCGTTTTCGGCAAGGGAGATGGTGTACCCCTCTTTGGAGAGCATGTACTCCAGAAGTTCGCGCATGGAGCGCTCGTCGTCAACGATCAATAGATGAGATGAGGATGTATTCATAGCCCTACCAGGTTTGGGTTCATTGCGTTATCTGTTGTTTACCTTTTTGTACAGCCGATGGCCGGGGTTCATCGCATACCGGCATTGCGACATCGGCGATCCATGGCCGCCGCTCATTTTAACAGCTCATCTAACCTGACCCGGCCCTGTACGAGGGTCATCACAGCCCTGCCTTTGAGTTTCCAGCCTTCGAACGGTGTGTTTCTTGATTTAGATCTGAAATTTTCGGGGTTTACGACCCACTCTTTAACCGGATCGATTAAGGTTATATCCGCCGGCAAGCCCTTGCGAAGGCCGCAATCGAGCCCCATGATGCGCGCCGGTGCCACAGACATCCGCTCAATCAGTCTCCCGATATCCAGAACCCCTTCGGCCACCAACTGCAAAGATAACGGCAAGGCTGTCTCCAGGCCGATGATGCCGTTGGCGGCCCGGTCGAACTCCACCTCTTTCTCCATACCGGAGTGGGGGGCGTGGTCGGTGGCGATGGCGTCGAGGGTGCCGTCGGCCAACCCCTGCCTGATGGCAAGCCGGTCCTTGTCACTGCGCAGGGGCGGGTTCATTTTTGCGTGGGTATTGTACCCTTCAACAGCTGCGTCGGTAAGGGTAAAGTAGTGGGGCGCCGTTTCGGCCGTCACGGCGATGCCATCCTCTTTGGCCCTGCGAATGGCGGCCACGGACTCTCGGGTGCTCACATGGGCGATGTGAACGGGTACGCCTGTCAAAGAGGCCAGTGCGATATCGCGCATGACCATGACGCTTTCGCATGCATTGGGAATACCGGCCAACCCCATGCGGGTGGCCCGCGCTCCCTCATTCATGACGCCGCCGTCGGCCAGTTCGAGGTTTTCGCTGTGGGAGATGACCCGCAGCCCGAAATCTGAAGCATATTCCAGGGCCCGGCGCATCAGCTGGCTGTCCATCACCGGCAGGCCGTCGTCGCTGACCCCCACGGCTCCGGCAGCCTTGAGTTCGCCAAATTCGCACAACTGCTCGCCCCGAATCCCCTTGCTGATGGCAGCCACAGGATAAACCCTGACCAGGTCGGCCTGGGCCGCTCTGTCCATGATCAAAGCGGTGACGGCGGGATCATCATTCACCGGATCGGTGTTGGGCATGGTGCAGACAGCGGTAAATCCACCGGCCGCGGCGGCGCTGCTGCCGGTGGCGATGGTCTCTTTGTACTCCTGGCCCGGTTCCCGAAAATGGACATGCATATCGACCAGCCCGGGGGTAACCCATAGTCCGGTGGCGTCGATAACCTGCAGATCTTTGGCTTGATCATCGATGGCGCCCGCGGGTTCCACCGCCTCGACCACGCCATGGTCCACAAGAACGTCACAGGTATCGTCAATATGTCCGGGGTCGATGACCCGGCCGTTTTTAATCAGAATCGGCATTACGGCCTCCTCCGGCCACCAGATATAGCAGGGCCATGCGTACGGCAACACCATTGGTGACTTGATCCAGAATGATGGAATAGGGGCCGTCCGCAACTTCCGGCGAAATCTCCACCCCGCGGTTGATGGGGCCCGGATGCATAATCGCCACATCGCTCTTGGCGCGTTTTAAGCGCTGGGCGTTCAACCCGAAACAACGCGCATACTCTCGCTCCGTGGACATTAAAAAGCGTTTTTGGCGCTCTTTTTGAATACGCAACATCATCACCACATCGGCCCCTTCCAGGGCCGCGTCCACATCAGGGGCCAGGCGCACCCCCAGCTCCTCGATGCCGGGTGGTATCATGGTCGCAGGTCCGGCCAGCACCACCCGGGCTCCCATTTTGGAAAGCCCGACACAATTGGAACGCGCCACCCGGCTGTGAGAGATGTCGCCGATGATGGCGATCCTCAATCCGCTCAGTCTGCCCTTCAGCCGTCGGATGGTCAACATGTCCAGCAGGGCCTGGGTAGGATGCGCATGGGTGCCGTCACCTGCGTTGATCACCGAGGCCTTAAGGTGCCGGGCCAGCAATTGAGGAGCCCCGGAGTAGGCATGGCGCAGCACCACCACATCGGGTCTCATGGCTTCAAGATTTCTGGCCGTATCCAACAAGGTCTCTCCCTTGACCAGGCTGCTCATTCCGGCAGAGATGGAGAGACTGTCGGCGCTGAGCCTCTTGGCGGCAATATCAAAAGAGAGTTTGGTGCGAGTGCTGGGTTCGTAAAAAAAGAGGATAACGGTTTTACCCCTCAATGTGGGGACTTTTTTGATGGGGCGTTCCGATATTTCCCGCATGCTTTCGGCCGTATCGAGA
>JASFKE010000169.1:0-7748 GCA_050118795.1 Desulfobacteraceae bacterium
AGCAGGTGGAACAACATGTTGAGCATGCCGCCAGCATCCTGGGAGAGGTCGAATTCGATCTTCCGGTGGCCCGATGTGTGCTGGAAATGAACGAATTTTTAGATGGCAGCGGATACCCCAAGGGACTAAAAGGCGATGAGATCGAGTTGCCGTCAAGAATATTGGCAGTGGCCAACGTGTTCTGCGCCATGGTCAAACCGCGATCCTATCGCCCCTCCATCGATGTGGAAAGTGCGCTCTCCTACCTGGAGCAGGCCAAAGAGAAGTTTGACCCGGAGGTGGTCAAAGCCATCGCCAAGGTCGCCCGGTCGGCCACCGGAGAGAAAATTCTGGGATAGCCCCATGGGAGACAGATCCATTCCATTGGGGTTGCGGGTGCACAAGATTGAATTGGGTTGTCAATCCAGCCATCTACGTGTAGAGATGGTTGTCGTACCCTATAACGATGGAAAGAATCAGAAGGGGATCATCCATGCCCAGGGCGAGCAATAAATCCAAGGAGCGGTTGAGGCTTTTCTACCGGCAATTTTCAGGTGAGGACTATGTGCTGATTCCCATCAACGCCGACCCGGACAGCATTGCCAGCGCCATGGCCGTCAAACGGATGCTGTGGCGCAAGACCGCCAATGTGACCATCTCCAACGTCAATGATATCAATCGGCCCGACAATCTGACCATGATCCGGTTGGTCGACGCAAAGTTAGTCCCCTTTAAAGAGGTCGACACTGTACGGTTTAACCGCGTTGTCATGGTCGACTCCCAGCCCGATCACCACGAAGCTCTGGCGGGACTGACTCCCCATGTGGTTATCGACCACCATCCGGTGAGTTTTGCCGGGGATGCCCCTTTTGTGGATATTCGCCCCGCTTACGGCGCCTGCGCCAGCATCCTCACCGAATATCTGCGGGCCGCAAAGATAAAGCTCTCCGTCAAATTGGCCACCAGTCTTTACTATGCCATTAAATCCGACACGAGCAACTTCGAACGCAAGACCATCATCGAAGATCTCAACGCCTTCCAGTACGTCTTTCGCCGGGCCAATACGGCCATGGCCTACCGCATTGAACAAGCTGAAATGCATACAGGATTCTTGAAATATTTCAAGCGCGCCATTGAAGAGCGCCGTCTGCGCAAAGGAAGGGCCTTTGTCCATCTCGGCCGGGTGATTCATCCCGATATCTGCGTACAGGTGGCGGATTTTTTCCTGAGGATCAACACGGTCAATTGGAGCATCGTTTCCGGGTTGCATCAGCGCAAATTGGTGATCATCTTTCGCAACGACGGCATTCGAAAGAACGCCGGTGTGTTGGCCAAAGAGAGTTTCGGGCGCTGGGGGTCGGCCGGTGGCCACAAAAGCGCCGCACGGGCTGAAATACCCCTGGATGCCATTGAAAAGTCGGTAAACTGCGCCGACCGCAACAAGGTGGCGCAGTGGATCATGCGGCAATTGAAGCAAAGGGGGGTGAAACGCAAATGACCTCGACCAAAATCACCCTGCTCGGTTCCGGGACCTGCGTTCCACGCCTCGACCGCAGTGCGTGTGCCCTGATGGTGGAGACAGGGGCAGCAAAAATCCTGCTGGACCTGGGACCGGGGACCATCCGGCGTCTGCTGGAATGTGGGGTGAGCATCTTCACTGTGACCCATATTGTATTGAGCCATTTTCATCCTGACCACACCTGCGAGCTGGTTCCCCTGATTTTTGCCACCAAGTATCCGGCGGGCGACAAAAGAGAAAAATGTCTGACGCTCTTGGCAGGGCAGGGCTTCAAACGTTTTTATCAGGGCTTGCAAGTCGCTTACGGAGACAATATCGTGCTGCCCAAGGCGCAAATGGCCGTCCGGGAGTTGGATACGGCGTATGGCGAAACGGTGGCATTTGCAGATTTCAAGCTGACCGCCCGCCCCACCAACCACCGGCCCGAAAGCCTGGCTTTCCGTATTGAGGACAACGACGGCCACGCCATCGTCTACTCCGGGGATACCGATGAGTGTGACAGTTTAGCGGATCTGGCCAGCCATGCCGATCTCTTTGTCTGTGAATCCGCCATGCCGGATCACCTCAAAGTCAGCGGGCATCTGACCCCCCGTCTGGCCGCGGAGATTGCCCAAAAGGCACGGGCCAAGCGACTGGTGCTCACCCACCTCTACCCCCAATGCGACGAGGTAGATATTGTCAAACAGGCAGGCAAAGCGTATAAGGGTGAGATTTTTAAGGCAGAGGATTTGATGACATTCACCTTTTGAGCCAGCCCGGCATCGGTTCGCCCGACAAAGGGTGGGACATAGAGGCTGGTTACGCTACTAACCGTGTGACCATATATTGTTATGAGATATTACCCCGTTTATTTAGATATCAAAGGGCGCAGCTGCCTGGTGGTCGGCGGCGGCCAGGTCGGCACGCGCAAGGTACGGACCTTGCTCAAATGCGGAGCCAGGGTTCGGGTGATCAGCCCGGAAGTGACCCCCACGTTGGCTGAACTGGCCGAACAGGGAAGCATCGAGCTGACCCGGCGCAACTATCACAGCAGCGATCTGGACAAAGTGTTTCTGGTCATCGGCGCCACCGACGACCAGGCCTTCAACCGGAAAATCCATAGGGATGCGGAAGCGGCGCAGCGGCTGTGCAACATTGCCGATCAGCCGGCCCTGTGCAATTTTGTGCTGCCCTCCATCGTCAATCAAGGTGATTTAAGTATCGCCATCTCCACGGCCGGGAAAAGCCCGGCCTTTGCCAAGCATTTGCGCCGGCAGCTCGAGGGTCAGTTCGGCCCGGAGTATGGCCGCATGCTGGATTTGATGGGGGCCGTGCGCAAGCGCCTGCTGGCTGAAGAGCACACCCCCGAAGCGCATAAACCGTTGTTTGAACAGCTCATTCAAAACGGACTGCTGGAGATGATCAAGGCCAAAAATCATCAACGCATCGATGCCCTTTTGAAAGAGGTGTTGGGACCGGATTATCGATACGATCAATTGATGAAACAACGATAAGGAAGCTGTAATGCAAATCCTGTTTGTTCTGGCCGTTTTTTGTTACATGCTCAGTTCCGCAGGCTACTTTGCCTATCTGTTTATCCAGCATAATCTGATGCAGAAAATCGGATATAGCTTGCTCTTGTTGGGGGTGGTGTTACAAAGCGCCGTGATCATCAGCGCATTTGCCAAAACGGGCCATATGCCGGTGAACAACTTGCATGAGACGATGTCGTTGGTGGCGTGGGCCCTGGCCAGCGCTTATCTGGTGCTGCATCTGAAAATGCCGGTGAGAGTGCTGGGCGTCTACGTGGCGCCATTGGCCAGCTTCGTGTTGTTTATCGCCAGTCAGGCGCCAAAAGAGACCATGCAACCCCAAAACCTGCTCAAGGGATTCTGGCTGGTGGTTCACATCATCACGACTTTTTTGGGGGACGCCGGTTTTGCCCTGGCCTGCGGTGTGGGGATACTCTATCTGATTCAGGAACGCGGCATAAAGCGCAAGAGCCGGGGATTCTTCTTTAAACGCCTTCCCTCATTGGATCTACTCGACAGCACCGGATACGCCTGTGTGGTGGTCGGCTTTACGATGTTGACCATTGGTTTGGTCACCGGAATGGTCTATGCCAAAAATATCTGGGGTCGATTTTGGAGTTGGGACCCCAAGGAGGTCTGGACGGCTATCACCTGGATCTTTTATGCCGCTTTGCTCCATGAGCGTCTGGCCGTGGGCTGGCGCGGCCGTCGCGCCGCCATTATGGCCATTGTGGGCTTTGCCGTATTGTTGTTTACGTTTCTGGGCGTTAATTTCTTACTGAAAGGGCACCACGGCCAGTTTACCCGCTTTTAAGGTAACAGATCGATATGGATAGAATTGTTCTCATCGGCCTCAACCACAAAACCGCTCCTGTGAACATTCGTGAGTGTTTGGCCTTTACGGATGAAGAATCACACTCGGCACTGGCCGAATTACGGGCCGTCAGCTCCATTGACGAGGCCATGCTCTTTTCCACCTGCAACCGGGTGGAGTTGTTGGTGGCGGCCAAAGAGGTGGAGCTGGCCATCGAGCAAGCCAAAGATTTTTTGGCCAAATTTAAAAAGGTGCCCCTGGATGATTTTGAATCGTCCCTATACCTGCATCGAGGGGAGGCGGCGGTTCGCCATATCTTCCGGGTGGCCGCCAGCCTGGATTCCATGGTGGTTGGCGAACCACAGATTCTAGGCCAGGTTAAAAATGCCTATCGCGCCGCCACCGAAGAAAAAACATCGGGGGTCGTTCTCAACCGCCTGCTCCATCGCACCTTCTTTGTCTCCAAACGCATTCGTTCCGAGACCGGTATCGGCGATAATGCGGTCTCCATCAGCTATGCAGCCATTGAGCTGGCCCGTAAAATTTTCGGAGAACTGGCTGGAAAAAAGGTCATGCTCATCGGCGCCGGAGAGATGGCGGAGTTGGCTGTGGAGCATCTGATTCGACAAAAAAGCAATGACATCACGGTGGCCAACCGCACCTTTGAACGCGGGGTGGAGCTTGCGGACAAATACAGTGGGACTCCCATCCGGTTCCAGGAGATTTCCAACTATTTAAGCCGGGTGGATATCATCATCAGCAGCACCGGCGCCCAGGGATATGTCCTCGAAAAAAAGATGATCAAGGCGGTGATGCGCAGCCGCCGCAATCGCCCTATCTTTTTTATCGATATTGCCGTACCCCGTGATATCGATCCCGGTATAAACACGCTCAACAATGCCTATGTATACGATATCGATGACCTAAAAAGTGTTGTGGATGAAAATATCCAAGACCGCAATAAAGAGGCGGTCAAAGCCGAAAGGATCATCGATGAGGCGGTCATTCATTTTGGGCACTGGGTTCAAAACCTGGGGGTGGTGCCGACCATCAAAGCCCTGCGCACCAAAGTGAACGCCGTGGCCCAAGCCGAAATTCAAAAAACCATACAACAGATGGAACATCTGTCTCAAGGTGATGTCAGGTCACTCCAACGCATGACCAATGCCTTGGTAAATAAGATCTTGCATGATCCCACCCACTACCTTAAAAGCAATGGTTGCCAACGTGACCGGGCCGTATCACTGGACATTACACGTAAATTGTTCGGACTGGATGACGTAAAAAACCAAGGAGAATAAAAGTGAAAAAAGTTGCGTTTCTATTTCCAGGACAGGGATCCCAAAAAGTCGGTATGGGTCAGGATCTGGCCCGGGAATTTAAATCCGCCGATGAGATCTTTGCAGCAGCTGATCGGATTTCCGGTCTGCCCATACAAAAATTGTGCTTCGAGGGCCCAATGGAGGAGCTGACCCGGACCGTCAATCTTCAGCCCGCCGTTACGGCGGTGAATTTGGCCTTTCTATCCGCCATTGAGCAAAAAGGGATCACCCCTGCCGTTTGTGCCGGCCACAGCCTGGGGGAATATGGCGCACTGCGTGCGGCAGGCATTGTTTCCACCCAAGATTGTCTCAAGCTGGTATTTAAAAGGGGCGAATTGATGCACCGGGAGGCGACCCGGAACAGCGGCGCCATGAGCGCCATCATCGGGCTGGAGATCGACCAGGTCCGAATGATCGTGGATGAAGCGTCCCAATCCGGCATCGTGGCGGTGGCCAATCATAACAGCGGGCAACAGATCGTCTTAACCGGAGCCCCTGACGCAGTGGCCAAGGCCGGTGAATTGGCCTCGGCCCAAGGGGCCAAAGCCATTGCATTGAAAGTCAGCGGCGCCTGGCACAGCCCCTTGATCTCCGGCGCTGAAGCCGATTTCAAAGCATTTTTGGACACCATTGAGTTTAATGCGCCCCAACACCCTGTAATCCATAATGTAACCGCCGATACACAGTCCGACCCGGCAAAGATACGGGCTCTTATGGCCGAGCAGCTCTGCAGTCCGGTGCGGTGGTACGACACCATCACAAAATTGGTTGCAGATCAGATAGATGTGTATGTCGAGATAGGCCCGGGCCGGGTACTGACCGGCTTGCTAAAGAAAATTCTGCCCAAAGAGGCACCGGCCAAAACCTATAACGTCTTTGACATAAAATCATTGGAAAAATTCATTCAAAATGAAACGTGTTGACAGAGCTATCATCATGAATGATAATTTAGCTTTACAAAACAGATATTGACGTGATATCAGACTTGTTTCTTAATTAGGCCTAAATTCTTAATTAGGCGTGTTCCTTAATCAGAACTTAAAATCTATGCTCAAAGAGAGTGGTATATGAAAAAGAAAGACCTTAAGTTTTTTGAAGAGCTTCTGAACAACCGCCTCCAGGAGCTACTAAATCAGGCAGGCAGCACTGTTACCGGAATGACCGAGCAAAAAGAGAATTTTCCGGACCCCACTGATCGTGCGACTTTGGAATCTGATCGTAACTTTATGCTCCGTATCCGTGACCGCGAGCACAAACTCATAAAAAAGATTAAAAAGGCCTTGGATCGCATAGAGAACGATACCTTCGGCATTTGTGAATCTTGCGGTGAGGAAATTTCGGTGCCGCGGCTTAAAGCACGGCCGGTCACAACCCAGTGTATCGATTGTAAAACCAAAGAGGAAGCCTTCGAGAAAGCACTTGGACTCTAAACACAGCGGTGGAATTGACCTCCATATTCATTCCACTGCGTCAGACGGCACCCATACCCCACAAGAGATATTGACGATGGCAGCCGGGTTGGGACTGCGGGCCATCGCCATTACCGATCATGATACCTTGGACGGATCCCGTCAGGCATTCAAGTGCGATATCCCCCCTTCTTTAGGATTTTTAAGCGGCGTTGAGGTCAGTGTACAAACGCCTGCGCCTTTGGATATCAAAGATAGCCTGCATATACTCGGCTATGGGGTTGATCCGGACGATCCGCCACTCTTACGGGCCTTGGAAAAATTTCAGGAAATCCGCAACAACCGGATCCACCGGATTGTGGATCGATTGCACCAGTTGGGAATACCGCTTGGCATGCAATTGGTGATGGATGAGGCCGGAGCCGGAACAGTGGGCCGTCCCCATGTGGCCACCGCCATGGTCAAGGCCGGTTATGCCGACAACATCAACGATGCCTTCGACCGCTATCTGGGCAACGGCCGTCCGGCCTGTATCGGCAAGGAACGCATGGCCTGTGAAGAGGCCTTTGATCTCATCCAGGGGGCCGGTGGGGTTTGTGTGCTGGCCCACCCCTACTTGATCCCTTGCCAGGCGCCGGATGACCTGGATCGATTGGTTCACCGGCTCTGTGATCTGGGTTTGGTAGGAATAGAGATCTATTATCCCCAACACACTCCGGAAGCCGTCGCCCGGTATATGGAGCTGGCCGAAACGTATGGGCTGCTGGCAACCGGCGGCAGCGACTTCCATGGTGATTTGATACCGGATATTCAGCTGGGGTGCGGCAACGGCGGCCTATATGTGCCATATGAACTATATGAAAATCTGGTCACCCGTCATTCGCTAAAATATATCTTATAAACTAAGGTTTTAGACAAACAATGGACCCAATCGATTTTCAGAGAAGTTTGTGCTATCAGTTTACGGATATCCGCCTGCTGGAAGAGGCCCTGCGCCACAGCTCATATGTGAATGAACAGCTCGATCCGGAGATGCGTGACAACGAGCGCATGGAATTTTTGGGCGATGCCGTTCTCAACCTGGTGGTGGGCCACCTGCTGATGAAGAGCTATCCACAGATGCGTGAAGGTGAGCTTTCCCGCATTCGGGCCAACCTGGTCAATGAGACACAATTGGCGGGAATCGCCAGAACA
>JASFKE010000170.1:0-7727 GCA_050118795.1 Desulfobacteraceae bacterium
GGACCTGCCCGGGTTCGGTAGTTCCACCCGCGACATTCCGGATTATGGTTTCAAGTCCCAGGCGGACTATTTATCACGGTTGATCGAGCAGCTCGACATTCCGAGGGCTCACCTGGTCGCACACAGCATGGGGGGCGGTGCGGCCCTGCATCTGTCACAGCTTATGCCTGAGCGGGTTGCGTCACTGACAATGCTGTCGGCCGTCGGCGTCCAGGAATACGAGCTGTTGGGCGACTACTATCTCAACCGCACCCTGTACGGTGTCCAACTGGTGCTGCTGTGGGGCTTGCGCCATCTGGTGCCCCATTTGGGGATGATCGACTATTTTCCGCTGAGTGTCGAATATGCCCGCAATTTCTATGATGCCGATCAGCGCCCCTTGCGGTCTATTCTGGCCAAATGGAAAGCGCCCATGTTAATTTTACACGGACGACACGACCGCACGGTGCCCTATGCCGCGGCGCTGGAACATCACCGGCTGGTGCCGCAAAGTGAGCTGATCGCCTATGGGCGTGGCCACTCGATCTACCGCATGGACACTGCACGGGTGGCGCGGGAGATCCGACAATTCATAAAGCGTATCGAGTCGGGTCGTGGCAAGACACGGTCCATGGCAAGCACGGTCCGTATCATTGCCGCCGCCAAGCCCATGCAGATGATAGAGACCGAACCGGCTGGTGTAGCCGGGACGATGCTGATCATACTGTTGATTGCATTTTCGACCTTGATCAGTGAAGATCTGGCCTGTATTGGTGCAGGTCTTTTGGCCGCGCGCGGTGTCATCGGGTTGTGGCCGGCGGTCGGCGGCGCATTTGCCGGAATTGTAGGTGGCGACCTGATCCTGTTCTCTCTTGGTCGAATTGCCGGCAGACCGGCGCTTAAGCGCCGTCCTTTAAAGTGGTTTTTAACGGCGGAAGATATTGAAAACAGCTCCCGCTGGTTTGCGTCCAATGGATTGGGCATCATCCTGGCCAGTCGATTCGTTCCAGGCAGCCGCCTGCCGACCTTTTTCAGCGCCGGCATGCTGGGCCGCCGCATGGGGCCGTTTATCTTCTACTTCTGCTTAGCCGCAGCACTCTGGACACCGGTTGTAGTGGGAGTAGGCGCCCTTGTCGGAGAGCAGCTGATGGAGTACTACTACGTGTTTCATGGCTACGCCGTCTGGGCACTCCTTGGATTGGTGCTGCTCATATGGGCAACGGTTAAATTCGTTCTGCCCCTTTTTACTTATCGCGGCCGCAGACTTTGGACCGCCCGCTTTCGTCGCTTGACACGGTGGGAATTTTGGCCGACTTATATCTTCTATACGCCCATTGTGTTCTACATCCTCTACCTTGGGCTGCGATTCCGCTGCCTGACACTTTTCACCAGTGCGAACCCGGGCATCCCTGCTGGCGGAATTGTGGGTGAATCCAAGTCCGATATCCTGCAGCGCTTGAGGCCAGCCTTGGGCAATGTCGCCAGATTCATCCGAGTGCAGCATGCCGTGCCCCGCCAGGAGCAGATACAGCAAGTGCGGTTGTTCATGCAGCGGCTGCGGATCGACTTCCCCCTGGTTTTCAAACCGGATGCGGGACAGCGCGGCAACGGAGTCTCCACTGTGGCTTCATTGGAACAGGCCGAAGCGTATCTTAGCCAGACTAAAACCGACACCATCGTCCAAGAGTATGTCGAAGGACGGGAATTCGGGGTGTTTTACTACCGATATCCCGGCAGCCGCTCGGGCCGCATCTTTTCCATAACAGACAAACGGCTGCCTGCGCTGAAGGGAGATGGCCAGAGCACCTTGGAAAAACTAATACTTGATGATGAACGCGCCTTGTGCATGGCTCCGGTCCACTTTCGCAAGCACAAAAGCAAATTGCAGACCGTACCGGCCAAGGGCGAGTCCATCGCTCTGGTGCAAGTGGGGACCCATTGCCGGGGAGCCTTGTTTTTGGACGGCAACCACCTGATCACACCGGCTTTGGAACGCGCGATCGACGGTATCAGCCGCAGGTTCAAAGGTTTCTATTTCGGCCGTTACGACATTCGGTGCCCATCGGTCGAAGCATTTCAGGCGGGGATGGATTTTTCGGTGGTGGAACTCAACGGTGTCACCTCGGAGGCGACCCATATCTATCAACCCGGCAATGGTCTGCTGCAGGCCTATGCCACTATGATGCGCCAATGGCGAATCTGTTTTGAAATCGGAGCCGCCAACGCCCGCAACGGAATCCGACCGATCTCGGTCAGGGCACTTATCAATCCCATTGTATTAAAAGTCTTTAGGACTGCAAAGTCAAGGCGGCAAGGATGAAGATCAGCCGTAGCACTTTACTACAAGTTTACCATCTTTTTTGTGCAACTGTGGGGCTTAACCAGTGTCACCGCAGGAGCGGACATCTGTTTCAAAACCGCTATAAATCGATTTTATGTGAGCAAGATCTCTATCTTAAAGAGTTGCCGCATGTATCCATCTCAGCGTTTTAAGGATCGAGGGGAAAATAAATTCCTCATTTTAAGAGGACATATCAGGATGGCTGCAAAGAATAGTTCCACCTGGGTAAAGAGCTATCATGTGTAATTGGGATTTTACGGAATTCTTTGTCGCTGATTTTAATGCCTTTTTGGTGCTTTCTTTTAACGAGGCGCGCTTGAACTTTCAGTCCGGTCGAAGTTGTCGTCGTTTTGATGTAGTGCATTATGGTTTCTAAGCTTGGTGTCGACGCTAATAACCGGCACATGCCCGGCAGCGCATAGTTCGCGAAGCTCAGCGATGTGTGAAAATTGGGCGTCGCGCTCTTGTGGGGAGACGTTTACGGTCCTGGCGACTTTTTGCTGATTGACACGAAGCGGGAAGCCCAGCTGCTTGAGCAATCGAGCTACAGTTTTTGAACTCAAATCGATACCAAACGCCTTGAGCTTTGCAGCGATTTTTGCGGTAGTGCGACGTGTCCACTTCAGGCCAGTTATGGGATCTGCGGCCATCTCGGGCTCCATCAATTTCTCAATGCGAGCGACTATTTCCGGCGTTTTTCCACTGGTTTGCCCCCGCCGCCGCGTTTGCGTGTCCGGCCAACTTCGACCTGTTGAGCAAGCAACTGTTCACGTCCCTTTGCAACCGTACCGCAGTCAATGCCGAACAGTTCTGCTATTCTTTGATCTCCTCCATGGCCGAGCTTCAGGGATTCGAGTCCTGCATAGATTCGCCGCTGTTTTTCATCGAGAAGGGCAAAGAAAAGGACAATTGCCGCCTTCAATTCATCCGGGAAAACTTCGGCAGGGACAATGGGCCCACCGATCGTCCCTGTCGAGCCGATAATACGGCGGGCGCGAATCTGTTTTTTTCTCTGGTTGGTGATCCGTGAACAATAGAGATATCGTCCGAAGACCTTTTCACGCCAAACCCGCTCTTTTTGAATGAGCTTGAGAAGACTGCCTCGCACTTCGACGTTCAGAAGGGATTCAAGTTCAGTTTCAAAAAAGCCTTGCTCTGACTCACCGATCAAGGCCTGTGCTGTGGCGAGCAGTGTACCGCGTTCGGAAAAACAAACTGAGTGAAAAGACCACAAGCCCCATTGATCGAAAACAGGGATGCTGCCAAGAGTATAGTACCGTCCACGATGCGAATAGCTGGATAAATACGAAAGTTCGCTGAGTTTTCGGAAAACTGTGGCATCCGCACGGGTCCCCAAAGCGTCTTTCAGTTCTTGCATGGGCGCAATTTTTTATTGTTTGAACAAGTCAGCGAGCTTTGTTGCGGAGTAGCGTGTCTTTTTCATAATGACAGAATAACACATTTATTTGTATAATTCTATCACTGCTTATACCTTTTTGTTTTCCGAGATGGTAGCTATAGTCCTTTATTCATGGTGATATACGCAACCTGATGCTCAGCGACAAATGAACTTGTCATGATTGCTTTACACAGTTTTTGCTGAAATTATTTTTACGCGGGCACTCATGGAATTTGAGAATTCTACCTAAATACCCAAGGTTCCTCATCAAGATTTTCGATGCTTCTTTTGAACAGCTCGGATATATGCTGTTTCCGGGCTTTGTGTTTCCAATCGACATCTGCCGTAGAGAGGTAGGTTGTCCATACATCGAAGTCCGGCCTATTGTGGTACCAAAAAAAATTACTGTTAAAAATCTTATTTCTAACTTTTTTGGGATATTTTTTTATACGGGAACGAATCTTGGCGTCTTGTTCAGGGATATTATAGAAATATAGCGACATAATTCCCCCATAACAGACAAAATTTGATATTCTTTGATTTTTTGAAAGACAAGCTCTCTCAATTATATCAAGTGTTGTTACAAGTGATTTACTATCAGCAAGTGACTCGATGGTATTCTTACCTTCTGTAACTTGATGATAGCAATCAAGGCACTGCCTGTCATCATATTCAATGCATCTACTTAATGAATTTTTGGTATGAGGATAATTTAAACCATATTTGGCAAGGTATATTTTTTCAAATGATGATTGCAGAAGATAAAATAGATCCTGTTCTTGGTTGTCAATAGTTGTACAGCCGATAATGCATCCCAACACTGTACAAAAAACAATGAGCGTGGTTCGTTTTAATACTTTTTTATACATTAATTATGCACCGTCCAATCCGGGTTGCCTACTGATGTTGGTGTTTTTTCAATTCGTTCCATAATATTTACTATGTTAGAAGGGCGATCCACAACGCCGAAATCAATTTTTTCTTTAGCGCCGGCAGCACCAGCTCCGAAAATGCTATTCCACTCTTTTGCGAATGAGTTTGTGTAGCAACCATAAAACTTAGATATTTGACTTGTAGAATTATCAAATTTGTTCTGCAAGCTACTCTTGGTAGATATATCAGAAGTGTTAATCATATCTCTATTATAAGCAGCGGCTTGACATGTTGAGTTATGAATAATTGACAACATTAAACCATTTCTGCTGGCATGGCCGCTATACCAAACCCTGGTAATTGAATTGTCATCTAAAGACTGCAGATAGTTCCAGAATGCACTGGGTCTATTAATTCCTTTATATTTAAAATGGTTTTCATTCGCTATCATTTTGATTCGATCAATGTAGCTAAGTGCACCTTTTGCCAGTATTCTATCGGCTGCAGCTTTTCTAATACTATGTAGATGATATCCGTCTATTTGCCTTTTTTCTTCTTCTGTGATAACCGAGTCATCCAACCACCGCTTCCTATAAGGTGGTTCATATAATACCCAGTGAATCACTTCGCTGGGTTGCTTCCTATAGAGGTTTCTTTGTGCAGCCAACTGTAAAGGTACAATGTAATTTGTCCAACTTTGGTCATGGGTTTTATCGCAACCTTTGAATAAACCTGGTCCACCAATCAGTATGACGAAGTTCCCCATAGTAACTTCTCCTGTCTCTTTTGTTCATTATCTTTTAAACAATAAAGAAAACAACTCCAATTGTTATTGCATTTTTGTATAGAAACGTTGCTGTGAAGCAATATAAAGCACAAATGTTTTAAAACATCAGTATTGCATCGATATTTGATATTAATAATGAATGAAAAGATTGGAACTGACTTTTTGCGTAATTATGTTAATCAAAAGAATGATTTTTTGTCAATACACCATGTTGAATATGGCAAATTTTTCTCAAATTGGAACTTTCCAAAAAGTTCCCCCTTGATTTGAACCTTTGTATGTGCTTTCAGGTTCACCTCTAAAGCACTAATAAATGAGAATTGATATCGGTCCGGAATATGATATGATACCTATCGGCGATCTATTCAGGGCAATCGCGCTCCAAGACGTAAAGGAGGGATCATGGCCACAGATCAATCGATCAACATATTGAAAGAAGCCATTTTGCTGGAACGCCGCGGTCAAGCCTTTTATCGCAAGGTGGCGAGTCAGGCCGAGAATGCCGAGATCAAGGATTTTTTTGAAATGATGGCCCGGGAGGAGGCCCGGCATATCGAAATTCTCGAGGAGCAGTTTGCTGCATTTGTGAAGAACCGGCAGTTTAAGGAGATCGGTGAAGAGACGTCGGAAGAGGCCGTCAATGCCGACCAGGTGCTTTCATCGTCTCTCAAGCAGAAGATATCCGCCGCGGAATTCGAAGCCGCCGCTATTTCAGCCGCCATGCTGATGGAAGAGCACGCCATCGCGCTCTACAGCAAGCAGGGGCGGATCGCACAAGATCCGAACGAGGCCGAATTGTATCGCTGGTTGGCCGATTGGGAGCGAGGGCATTTGAGCTTTCTGGCCCGGTTGGACAAAGAGATCCGGGAGGCCGTCTGGAATGATCAGCAGTTCTGGCCGTTTTAACCATGGTGTTGTAAAAGTCTTTTTAGTTTGATCGCTTCATCAGGCTTGCCGCCGCTTCAATGCGTTCCACATCGACTGAGACATGCAGCTCGTGTTGTCCGGCACTGAAAATAACGCCCTTTATGGGAGTGACGTCTGAGAAGTCGCGGCCATGACCTACGACGATGTGCTGGTCTATTTTATATTATTCGCCATGGGAATGGTGCTGTTGGAGACAGTATGTATTACCTAAAACTCCACATTTAACTTTACATTGTGCCATAGCTGGTCGCTATCATTGCTATCACCAAACACTGATCAGCGACCATGCTAAATTTAGCCCCCGAACATGATGATGTCGGTGTTTATCGGCCAAAAAATCCGCAGGGCAGCGGATATTATCGCTGTGTGCAGGATCACTTGATTTGTAGACGTTGACTACGGCTTGGCGAAAGTGTAATCCAAGGCGGTTGCCTTCCCCGCTTTTACTTCAATTGTTTTTTTAACTTCGCCAAAACCCTCATGCCAGACCAGCACCGCGTATTTGCCCGGTGGAATATCCGTTATTTCGAACTTGCCGTTTTCATCGGTGAGCGCCACATATGGATTTCTAGCAGCATAGACGTAGGCCCGCATCCATGGATGGGCATCACACTTAATATTATACATTCCAGTGCGCCGGACCGGTTTTTTAATCTCCATATTCTGGTTTGGCAGCGCCAGATTATAAACCGTACTGCGCCGGTCTTTCAACATCAATCCCATGGAAATATTGTGAAAAACAGGATCGCTGTTTTTGACCACAATATGTGACCCTTTATAAACAACAGCTGTAAGTGGATCAAACTGGCAGTTCTTGAGATCTATGTGCAAATCCTCCTTTGGCATGGCCTTGCCCGTTGTAACATCTTGAAGGGCCACAAAGACGTTTTTTATGTTCAAATCGGGAGAAATGACAAATTTGTTCATTTTAAATTCAGTACCACATATTTTACTCTCCGCTGGGACAACGGCCTTAATTTTCTTCGTCGGATCAGCAACCACTTCAGCGGCTTTGATGGTACCCACGATGGACCCGCCGTTGGCCACCTCCACAACCTCATACGTTTTGCGTTTGGCAAATGCGCTTGCCGGCAAAATAAAGGTGAATATCAGAGCAAATAGCAGCCACTTTTTCATATTGTCCTCCTTTTGCAAACATCATATGGAGCATTCAAATCAAACCTGACGGATATAAACACCGTAAATCCGGAAGGATAGGGAAAAAGGCCAATACAGATGACAATATTACCATCATCTTACCCAATAGCTCGCCATTTAAACAGTTTGCGCAAAACTTATGCAAGAACTAAATGTGAATATCGGTCGGGCTCTGTTTGGCGAAAAGACGATGTAACCCTTAAAAAAGAGATCCGGGAGGCCGTCTGGAACGATCAGCAGTTCTGGCCGTTTTAACCCTGGCG
>JASFKE010000171.1:0-7720 GCA_050118795.1 Desulfobacteraceae bacterium
ATTTTCTATAACCCGACTTTTAACCATGGCCCTCGAATAATCGTTGGGCGCCGACGATAAATCCGTCATAGGCTATCATAAGCGCCTTTAGTTCATCTTTGGCAAGGAAGAAGTCATCGAATATATCCTCATATACGTTATAGGCCAACCGATCTATACCGGTACTGGTCCCGGCCATCATGGCGACCATATCGGCCAGATAGAGGGTAGCGGTGGCAGGGTCGTTCCGGGCTTCCGGGTTGGCTAAATGGTGGTTCTCGATCATGTAGACCATGTGGGGGCTGAAATTCCACTCCTTGGCAATGATCCCCCCCAACGTGGCATGATCGATCCCCAGGCTCTTTTTTTCAGCTTCAATAAAACGAACGCCTTTGATTCTCAGGTTTTTTTTAATGTCATCCCACTTGCTTTCGACAAATTCATGTAGAACCACTTTGCCGATATCTTTTAACAGCGCAGCCGTGTAGATTGCCGGCAAAGCCCATAGGTCGCGTCGCTCGGCAAGGGTTCTCGCCACCATGGCACCGGCCACGCTTTGTTTCCAGAGGTCTCCTTTTTCAAGCTGATAGCCTTTTTGGGCTCTCATCATATTGGTGGATAGGTTTTGCGCTATCAGCAGCTCGACAACCTTTTCAAGGCCCAGCATGGAGGCGGCCTGGTGAACCGAATCTACCTTGACAGGCAATCCCAGGTAGACGGAATTACATGTTCGTAAAAGGTTGGCGGTGGCGGCCGGATCGTGCTCGACGAGATGAACCAGGTCCGCCAAGGAACAATCGGGATTCTCGGTCAGAGCCAAAATCTTGTGGATGATCCCGGGAACCGGATGTAACGTCTTTACTTTTCTTAAAATCTTTTTAACTGTGGTCATATTGTTTCCGCATTCCGACTTGTGTAGCAGTTCAGCCCTTTTTTAAATTGCCTCTTCTATCCCAAAACAGCTCCCCGGGGCCTCCACCTCGCATTCCATTTTCCATTGGAATTCTGGCCTTCATCTTTCCATTGTCATGGTATCGATTGACGGTTCCATTGATTTCTCCGTTTTCATAAGGCTCTTCGCTTTCCAGATTTCCGTTGGAATACCAATACTTGCTCGTGCCGTGCAATAATCCGTCCTTATATCGTTTTTTGTAACGGCAGACCTGCGCCCGATAGTCTTCTCGCCCTTTTCCGACGACAAATCCGGTAAATGGTTTTTTATGGCCTATTTGATACACGACACCGTGTCGAACGACTGTTTCTGATTTGTGGATTTCGGCCTGACATGCAACAACCATCAAAATCATAAAACACTGTATACATTTGACACCGATATTCATATTGCTCCTTTTAAAGTTGTTTCATTTAGACCTCATATCGTATTTCCGATGTTAGAATAGCGGGCAATGCCAATTGTTGAGCACTGAAGGGAGAAACGTTTACTGTAGTGTTAAGGTGCGTTGAAACAATCCGGAAGGATCGGTGGCCCGGCTGACTCTTTGCCTTTCCATGGCAACCTGGCGATCATGTCAATGGGCCTCATGGCTTTTCGTCCCCCCGATTACTTCGGGTTTAAATTTTTACACACGTTATGCATTCAAAAACCATAATAGCTTTCGTCATAATATGCAAAACAAACTGTCCTGGTCCGTCTTTAAACTAGCAAATATTGAGCCGGATTGATAATCAAAGAAAATATAAATTTTTCAGTTTCTTAAGGATATCGGAAAGGTTCCGTCGAAGAAAATGGTGACAAAATATTGGCATGGTGTGACATTTTGTGTCAAAAGATATTCCGGTGTCCGAATTAATCGTGCGGACTCCCTGCTCCTTAAGCCCTGCATCTGTCTGTTGGTATGTAGTAGATGTATCAAATTTTTTTTGATCAGCGCATTACCCTCTATAAAGTATAGATAAAATAGAATAATTATCCTTTTTATACTCCCAAAATTCTACCCATAACCCATGAGCGGCGCTTAAGGATTCGGTTAATCGGGCCGATAACCTTCTCTACAACTATACTGATTTCACAGCAGCTCTGAATGATGTATGCCTTTGCAGCAACGGCCTGGAGTGAGAAAGATGTGCTTTGACCAATCTATTGTTGCCCTTCAATGGTTAGAAAAGATCAGACAGATATTGCTAAGATTTACTTATTCTAGGCGCTCGATAGGATTGCTGTGCGCCGCACAGGTTGCGGTATCGCTCATCTTGCCAAGTCAATCCTGGTCGTCCTTGCATTTTGTTGAGGCCCAATACGGCGGGCCGGTGCTGGACGGTGCATACGGCCTGGCAACAAGTCCGGACGGCAGGCACCTCTATGCCGCCGGATACTATGACGGTGTCATTGCCGCTTTCAGCCGCGACAGCGCCGCCGGTGTGCTGACCTTGATCGAGATACAGCGCGATGGTGTCGACGGCGTTGACGGGCTCGATTGTGTCATGGATGTAGCCGTAAGTCCCGATGGTCGGAACCTTTATGCAGTCGGCGAGTGGGATGATGGCCTTGCTGTTTTCAGCCGCGACAGCACTACCGGCCGGCTGACATTTGTAGAAGTGCAAAAAGAGGGTGTCGGCGGGGTCGACGGGCTTGAAGGGGCCGTGGCGGTTGAAGTCAGTCCGGACAACCGTCATGTATATGTGGCCGGATCGTTGGAAGACAATGTCACCCTTTTCAGCCGCGACAGCACCACCGGAGCATTGACCTTCCAGGCTGTGTATAAAGATGGTGTCGGCGGCGTTGACGGTATTTGCGGCGCATCCGCCATTGCATTCAGCCCGGATGGCCGCCATATATATGTAACGGGGTACTATGGGGACACCCTTGCCGTGTTCAACAGGGATAGTATGACCGGTGAACTGACCTTTGTGGAGGCCCATACGGACGATGCCGCCGGTGTGGACGGGCTTGGCGGGGCCTATGGTGTCACCATGAGCCCTGGCGGCGAACATCTCTATGTGGCCGGTGAATTTGATGATGCGGTGGCACTGTTTGCCCGCGACAACACCACGGGCCGGCTGACGTTTGTGGAGGCTGTGTTTGACGGCGTCGGTGGCGTCGAAGGCCTTGCAGGCGCCATTGATATGGCCATCAGCAGTGACGGCAGCCACCTCTATGTTGCCGGATGGTTCGATGACAGTCTCGTGACTTTTAATCGCGATAGCGCCACCGGTGTGCTCACTTTTGTGCAAATGCTACAAGACGACACGGCCGGGGTGGACGCTCTGTATGGTGCGCGATCGGTAGTCGTGAGTCCAGATGGCGATCATCTCTATGTTTCCGGAGAATACGACAATGCCGTGGGTCTGTTTGCGCGGGACAGCGCTTCCGGTCAATTGAGTTTTATACAAGCGCAGCGGGACCGATATACAAGTGCCGATGGGCTCTATGGCGTTGTGGATGTCACCCTAAGCCCTGACGGCAACCATCTCTATGCAGCGGGATACGATGACGACAGTGTCGCGCTCTTTGCCCGCAATAGCAATACTGGCCAACTGACCTTCGTTGAAGCGCTCAGAGACGGCGTCAGTGGTGTCGACGGGCTAAGCCGAGCCCATGCAGTGACTGTCACACCAGACGGAGCCCATCTATATGCTGTGGGTTATGGAGATCATGCCGTCGCGGCTTTCAGTCGCAGCATCGCCACCGGTCAACTGACATATGTGCAAGTCCTCAAAGACGGCGCAGACGGTGTGGACGGCCTCTACGGCGCGCGGGCCGTTGCCGTCAGCCCGGACGGGGCCCATGTTTACGTGGCCGGATACCTTGAGGATGCGATTGCGGTCTTTGCGCGCAACAATATAACCGGCGAACTTTCCTTCCGCCAGGTACTCAAAGACAACAACAGCGGTGTTGACGGCCTTGACGGCGTTCGCGCACTCACCCTCACCACGGACGGCGCCCACCTCTATGCAACCAGCAGATCAGACTCTGCCGTGGCGGTGTTCAGCCGAAATACCGGCACCGGCCTTTTGACATTCGTTGAGATGCAAAGAGATGGCGTGGGCGGCATCGACGGCTTATACGGCGCACGGGGCGTTGCCGTCAGCGCGGATGGCAGTCACCTTTATGCCATTGGTAACTATGACGATGCCGCAGCCGTGTTCAGCCGCAACGCCGCCACCGGCCGGCTGACATTTGTGGAGGTGCAAGAGGATGGGGCCGGTGGTGTTGACGGTCTCAACGGCGCATGTGACGTAGTTGTCAGCCCGGATGGCAATCATCTATATGCGGCAGGCTACTATGACAATGCAGCCGCCGTCTTTGCCCGTAATACCACCACCGGCCGACTCACTTTCGAAGAGATGCACCAAGATGGAACCGCTGGCGTGGACGGCCTCAGCGCAATATCTTCACTGGCAATAAGCCCGGACGGTTATCATCTGTACACGGCAAGCCGCTATGACAGTTCCGTGGCCGTGTTCAGCGTGGACAGCGACAGAGACGGTCAGGTCAATGCCGCCGATCCGTTTCCAAATGACCCGACAGAGACCGAGGACACCGACAGTGACGGTACCGGCAACAATGCCGATATGGACGATGATAACGACGGCATCCCCGACATTGTTGAAGAGGCCGGGCCTGGTGCCGGTGATGGAAACGAAGACGGTGTTTTGGACAGCCGACAAAGCAACGTAGTGACCTTGCAGACCTACGACAGTGAGCACTATCTCACCCTGGCATCCCCTATAGATACTACGTTGAGCAATTGCCAGGCAGCGGCCAATCCCTCATATTCCGATGCGCCGGCCAATGTCGATTTTACCTATGGATTCTTCCAATTCACCATCAATGGGGTCTCTAAAGGCGGCAGCACGACACTGGAGCTGCGTCTTCCGGCCGGCGCCAACCCGGTGACCTATTATAAATATGGCCCAACCCCGGATGATTCCACCTATCATTGGTATGAATTCCCATACGACAACGAAACAGGCGCCCGGATCAGTCAAAATATGATAACATTGGCCTTTACAGATGGTTGCAGGGGCGATGATGTGCTCATCGCAGACGGCATGATTGTTGATATCGGAGCGCCCGCTTTCGAAACTGCGGTGTCAGATTCATCGTCCGGTTCAAGCGGTGGCGGTGGCGGCGGTTGTTTTTTGAACCTTTTGCATTGTCCCAAAAAGGCGGGAGCTAATGTTACTGTCAACCCGTCCTTTACTGAAATATTAGGTGGGTTGCACCACTGAGGGGTTGGACTTCGCCGACAAGCGCTGCCGCCGGGGTGCCTGCATTTTGTAGAGCGCCGATGAGATCAGAGGCCTGGTCTGCCGGCAGAGCCGCCAGCAGACCGCCGCTGGTTTGCGGATCATAGATGATTTGGGCGTGCCAATCCGGATAGGGGTTCTCAAAATGAAGATGATCGGCCACCAGGTTTTGATTCAACTTGTTGACGCCGGTGCTCATGCCTTTTCGGTACATTTCAAGGGCTTCATCCATGACGGGCAAATCGTGTATGCGGATTTTAACGGTGGTCTGCGATGCCCTGGCCATCTCGAGGGCATGGCCTGACAGACCGAAACCGGTGATGTCGGTAACCCCGTGGATGTCGAATCTTTTCATCGCTTGAGCTGCGCCGTGGTTCAGGTGAACAAGGGTTTTGACACAGGCGTCCATGGCCTTGGAGGATACCCATCCTTTGAGATTGGCATTGAAAAGTACGCCGCTGCCAAGGGGTTTGGTCAGGACCAATGCATCCCCGGGGCGTGCTCCGCTATTGGTCCAATATTGATCGGGATGCACAACCCCCACCACAGAAAGGCCGAATTTGGGCTCGTCATCTTCCACGGAGTGGCCGCCGGCCAATACCGCGCCGGCCTCGGTTATTTTGCTCAAGGCGCCCGCCACAATTTGGTTCAGTTGCTCAGGCGGAAGCTTTTTGGATGGAAAACAGACCAAATTCAGGCATACTTTGGGCTCACCCCCCATGGCGTAAACATCGCTGATGGCATTGGCCGCAGCGATTTGTCCAAAAAGGTAAGGATCGTTCACCGGCGGTGTGATAAAATCGGCCGTGGTTACGATGGCCAGATCCTCGGTGAGACGATAGACCCCTGCATCGTCGCTGGTTTTGTAACCCACCAACAAACCGGGGTCCTCTGCCTGGGGCAGATTTGCCAGTAAAGCACCGAGCCCGACCGGGTCGATTTTAGCCGCTCAACCGCAGGTTTTGGATAGATTCTGCAGGGTCGGTTTTTGCAGTAGCTTAAATAGTGACATGATAGATGCTTTCGTAAAAAGTTTCCACTTTGCTCATACCCCAGGCTCCAAGATATTATTCAAGCGCCCTAACCGGCTATAATGTTGATGCCTGCGCCAAGCATACCCGCTACTTTACGGTTTCCACCCGAAATTTAGCGCCTCTCCAGGCAAAGATGCCTCCGGGATGGCGATATACATTTTTGTACCCCAATTTTTTGGCCCAGAGCGCGCCATTATGGCTGCGGGTACATTTAACAAAACCACAATATATCACAATAGTTTTATCTTTATCCGGTCCAAGCAGTTTTTCGAAATCGTTTTTTGACATCCCACCGGTCTCATTTACGTCCCAGCCCTGCATGATCGGTATGGGAAAGAGAAATTGTTTGGCCCCGGGTATATGGCCTTTTTTATAGCTCGATTCGTATGGCATGGTATCCACCACGATCATATCTTTGCCGCTGTCCATCCATTTTTTGAGCTCCTCGGTGGTTACGGTGTCATAGCCGCCGCTTTTGGCTTCACGCAGCAGCTTGACGGCAGCGGCCTCTTTGTCCACCTCTTTTTCAAACTTGTTTTTTGACATTGCCGGGCTGACCAGGGCCAATGCTATTAAAAGTGCAAGTGCAAGTGCCAACATGCCGAACTTTTTCATCTGTTCTTATCTCCTTTTAATGATGTTGTGGTAGAGTTCTGAAAGCTTACGGGGGGATAGGGCTCTTTTGCGTCGCTGGCGATAGATATAGCCAATGGCGGCCAGCATCGCCATATCGCGATAGAGTGCCGGGCGCATGCCATGATAGGCTTCGGCTTCAGGATCATGGGGGCCGAAGCAACCGCAGTCAATATCTAATCCCATCCATAGCCCGTACCCTAGAATTGCCATAAACAGCAGCAGCAAACCCGTGATCAGACCCAGCGCCCCATGCAGATCCAATATCAGCCCCAGGCCGGCCAGCAGCTCGATCCCGGCCAGGCCCAGGGCCGCCGGAAGGACCCACATATCCGCCATGACGCCGTAAGATTCAATGATGACGGCAAAATGCTGAGGATCAACCAACTTGGCGCCGCCGCTCCATACGAACACAGCGCCCAAACCGACACGCAGAACCCCGCAGATTGACCCCTTGGGTCTCAAGCAGCCGGGAGGCAGTACACAACGAAGAAAAGCCTTGGCGGTGGAGAGATTGATTCGTGTTTGATATTTGGACATCTGCATATGGGATACCGTGTCAACCATACGAATGAATTGGAGGGCCGTGTATACAATAGGAATGATGGATAAGTAAAATAGATAATATGGATGTAAACGGTCAGTGGTAGTGAAATATTGAATCGATTCGGGTCGTCATATTTAAACTGCCGGCCAAAGGGGAGGGGACCGACAAGATCGCCCCGCACGTATAGGTTGCGGTTGTCTATAAACCCTTTCAAGAGTATTACACTGAAAGGAGATTTGCTGGGCCGACTGACTGGGGTTAGGTCCGCAAAATCCGGTCTGCTATCCAGGCAAAGCTCCGCTCTATCCAGGGCGCC
>JASFKE010000172.1:0-7663 GCA_050118795.1 Desulfobacteraceae bacterium
ATCCTGCGCTGATCCGCCGACATGTTGATAAGCGCGTGGCCCTTGTCCACATGCAACCCGGCTGTGGTCACGGACTCGTTGGCCAGCAACGGCAGATTGACCACAATGGGTGTTCCAACGGGTGTCACCCGCTCAATGGTGGTGTTCACCCGCCATGTCAGCCCCAGATGGAGCTTGCGCCGAACATGCAAAAAAGGCGGAAGAGCGCCATTATCCCGGGGGGTTCTTTGGGAGGATTGTTGCGCCTGGATGCGGTTCAGCTGTACGCTCGAGCCCACGGTTCCATCCGGCATAATCCCTTGGACCGACCACCCTTTGGCAACAAACGAGGCCAGATGCGGTTTAAGCGGCAGCGGTATCTGAACCATAGTCTCCCGGGCCACACTTCCCAGCATGATCACCGTATGCAGACCCGACGGCACCACCGCCCAAAGGCCCCCGTTATCATCGCGCCCCATACCGCTGATGGGAGCATTGTCCAGCAAGATCTGATCCGGAGCCCATGACTTGCGATTCACCGGAAGAGGGATCGCAATTTGATTGGCCGCATGCACTTTGAGCATGATCCGCAAGTCATCATCGGCAACATCGACCTGCAACCTGGATATATCCGCACAAAAGGGCAGGCAATCGGCTGGTTCCAGCAAACGTTGCTTCAAGGTATCCAACATCTCCGGCGTAGGGAAGCCCCCTGCGCCGGCAGCGTGGGCCGGTGACCATTGAGCCGCCGCCAACAAGAGCAGCATCGCCGCCGGGGCGCCACCCGGAGCGAGCTGGCTGTGCATTCTTAGCCACCAAGGTTTCCAATCGATTACGCCCCAGATAAACAGCCCCAGCAAGATTGCGCGCAACAGGGCCAACGTTAAATTAACCCATGGCGGCAACAAGATCAGCTGCATGGTTTGATCTTTGGCCACCGGACCGTTCCATCTCAACCGAACGGTTTGCCAGCGCCACTGCGGCACGCCCGGGCCGGTGGGGACCAATGCATCGGGATCCTGATGCCAAACCGCCTCCTGCGGCCTCCCCATGGCGTCGGACTCCATTGGGGCGGAGGCATACGGCTTTTTAAACTTACCACGCCGTTGTCCTTTGTCTATTGATTCGGGGCCCACGGCCTTAGGGGCCTGCTCTTTGGGATCTTGGGCCGTGTGAACCCGGACACCCCCGCCCGCCGGATGGTCATTGTGGTGGGCCAATTGGGGATAGAGCCCCCAACGAACCTGATTCACGACAAAGGGAATGGAGATGATCAACAAAGCCAGGAGTGCACCCAAGCCCCAGAGTGAGACGACACGCTTGATCCAGTTATCCGGGAGCAAGGGCAGCAACGCCAATACGGCCAGAATGTGCAACCACACCATGCGCGGCGCGCCCGGCTCTTGAAACAGCAGCACCATGGTGGTCAAAGCCAGCGTTCCCCAGCGCCAGCCACGCAGCTTGAACACGGCCAATCCGATGATTAAAACCACGAAAAAATCGAGCAAGGACCATCGCTGCAACCAGGTGTCCGATACCTGATCCACCCCCAAGGCCGTCATCAACCGCCACCCTGGAGGCAAATAGAGCTCACCGGTCACGCTCTTAAAATCATGGTCCCATCCCACCGCGCTGACCCTACCGGATGGGACCGGCAGTCTGGCGTCGCTTTGGAGCTTCAAATCTCCGCGACGCAATTCTACGCCGGCCATTTTCATATCGCCTTGGGCGGTGATCACCTGGTCTTTCCCATCCACCGAAACGCGACCCAATACCACAGGGGAGTTCATTGCCATATACCATTGCCGGCTTAGGGTGCCGTCAACGGTATCTTGCAGGGTGAACCCCTTCCCATCGAAATCGAGCCACCAGCGCCGGAATAAACTGAGTTGATCCGGGACCGGATCAGGATCGCCCCGCCGTATCGCTCTAAATCGGAGTGTGGATTTGGGTTTGATCAAATAAGCAGCGTAGGACCGCCATTGGTTGGGCATGTCGGTCTGGCCGGGTTCCACTTGAGGGACTCCCTCGATCTCGACCATGCGCAAGTGGTGCTGGGGCTGAAACGACCACACCTCATCGCCATAGGGTGAATCGCCGATACCCAACTTGGTTATCAGATCAGGCATTCGACCGACCAGCTGCACCTGCCAGCGACCGGGTCTGGCCTGAATCATCAATTCACCCTTTGAGGTAATCCGGGCCGGCAGTTGGCTGGTCAGCGCCATGGGCACCAAATTTTGAATCGATACATTTTTTAAATGTATTTCCCGCACCTGGCCGGAAACGTCCAAGCGAAGCAGTGTTGTAACCTGCATCGGTATCGAATCATTGATCAACCTGAAGATCTGGACCTTGAGGCGGTCCTGCCGGCTGGATTGCACCGCACGCCGGTGAAGCCACAATCGTCCCTGGACATCGACAACAGGGGATTCGATTTTCTGGCCTCCGACCGTCAGCGAAATCAACCCCACAGATGGCGGCACCCGCATCATCTCCGGCATACGCATCCAATAAAAACGGCCTTTGATATGATGCTCGCCCGGCGTCAATCGCACGGACGGACGGTTTTCCCGATTCACGACGGCAGCGGAGGCACCGTCAACGATCACACCGTCGGGCCACATCTGCCGACTTCCCGGCAAGGTGACCCATCCGTCGGCAAACATCACCCAATGTTGTTCGAAACCGCCTCCGTCCTCTTTGACATCAACGGTTAATCGGGACGGCCATTGGCATCGCACAACAGCACCGTCATTATAGGCCGATGGACATAAGGCCTCTTGCTCGTCATGGAGCACCCAGGATTGCCAACGCGCCAGTTCCGGCGGAATCTCTGCCAAAACATCGGCGACGGCAGGAGATAGAAAACCGGCCAACGCCACAAGAATAACCAACCATAGGCTCAGCAAGCACCTCATCATGATTCTCTCCTCGTCATTGATCGGAAACAACGTTATTAAATTGGTCAACAACCCGTTTAACACCTTCGGACAGGGGTAAGGGGGCATAACCCAAGGCATAAGCCCGGCTGCTGTTCAAGGTGCAATCCGGAGACCGCGTTATGCCGGTTGAGAAACTATCTATGGAAACCGGACGCAGCATGGATGTAGCGCCCCCCATCTGCTTCGCCATTAAAATTCCCAGTGTGTAGCGCGACACAGCAGTAGTACCCCCAAAATGCAAAAGCCCTTTTGCACGCCCCAGTGCTTTGAGCAGACCTTGGGCTGCACTTTGATAATCCACAGGTGTGCGCAGCTCATCGGTGAAGAGATTTATGGGGCGCCCTTGACGGATGGCGGTGAGCATTTCGATGGAAAAATTGCCGGATAGGCGGGGACCAAGGCCGAACATCAAGGGCATGCGAGCCACCAGGGCTTCGGGATACCCCTTCAGAACCGCCGCTTCGGCCTGGGCCTTTTGCCGGCCGTAAGCGCTGACAGGCGTAACCGGACTCTGCTCGTCATAGGGGGCCTTGCGGCCATTGAACACCAGGTCTGTGGAGGTAAAGATAAGCGGTATACGCTGATCGGCGCAAAGATCCGCTAAACGCGCCGGTACCCTCACATTGATAGGGTGGGTGGCATCCGGATCATCTTCGCAGAGACCGGCTTGGCTGACAGCGGCAGCATGGATCACCGCTTGGGGTTCGATGGCGTGAAACAGCCCCTGCAGTGCCTTGTCATCGGTCAAGTCGGCCCTTACGGCCTTTACACCCTCCACGGCAAGGGGGTGCCGCCAGTGAAAGGCAAACACTTGCCAACGCTTCAGCGCCATGGCACATATCCAATGCCCCAACATTCCGCTGGCACCGGTCACCCAGAGAATCGGCTGCCGCCGGATGGCTTCATCCACTTTAGACATTCGACCATACCCTCGGACTGGATGTGTAATTACCGTAGCAAATAACTGATTTATCTGATATTAACTGATAGACAGGCACAAAGAAAGGATTTATTCACGCCAATGCCAATAACGCCCAGCATCGCCTATTTTATCACAGCCCATGGCTTCGGACATGCCAGCCGTGCCGCCGCTGTCATGGAAGCCATATCTGAACGCCTTGCCGAAGTCCGTTTTGAATTATTTACGACCACTGCCAAAGCGTTTTTCAAAAACGCCATCGGCGAAAGCTTTGGATACCACGCGGTCCAATCAGATATCGGTATGGTTCAGATATCGCCCTTGGAGGAAGATCTGACCGCCACCTGCGACCAACTTGACCGCCTGCTACCCTACGACCCCGAATGGATAGAACACTTGGCAACCCAATTGAACCGGTTGAATTGCCGCATGGTGATTTGCGACATCGCTGCTTTGGGAATTGAGGTCGCCCGCTTGGCCGGTATACCCAGCGTCCTGATAGAAAATTTCACCTGGGATTGGATTTATGAGGGTTACTCGACAAAGCAGCATCGTCTCAGGCCTCACATCACGTATCTAACCAATTTGTTTCGCCGGGTCGATCACCACATCCAGACGGTGCCTCTTTGCCATCGTACCGACAGCGCAATATTGATCCCTCCGATAAGCCGCAAAGCACGTTCCAGCCGCTGCCAAATTCGAAAGCGCCTGGGGGTCCCCGAAGGGGAGCCAATGGTTTTGGTGACCATGGGAGGGGTGCCGGATCAGTTTGAATTTCTTTCCAAACTCCCCATGGACTTGAGCTGTTACCTGATTGTGCCGGGGGCCGACGTCAGGTCAGCAGATCATGAAAAAGTGATATTGCTGCCCACCCACTCCTGCTTTTTTCATCCCGATCTGATGGCGGCAGCCGATGCACTGGTCGGCAAAGCGGGGTACAGCACGATCTGCGAAGCGTATCAATGCGGAACGCCCTTCGGCTATATCAGGCGGTCCCACTCACCGGAGTCAGCCGCCCTGGAATCCTTTATTAAAGAGCACATCTCTTCCATCGCCATCGATCAGGCGTCTTATGCCACGGGGGGGTGGATTGATTATTTACCAGAATTACTGGGCCTTCCACGCGACCCCAAAAGAGCTGAAAACGGAGCGGATGCCGCCGCAACCTATATCACCACGCTGTTGCAGGCGCCGAAGGGCTGTGTGATGGATGAACGGTGAATGAACCTTTCACCTTTCACCTTTTATCACCTGATTGCGTATGGTTCCGATTTTTTCAATCCAGCACTCCACCACATCTCCCTCTTTCAGCACCACGGGGGGATCCCTGAAGATACCCACGCCGGCCGGTGTACCGGTGGAAATGATGTCTCCCGGCATTAAAGTAATGTCCTCACTTATGTCTGCGATAATCTCATCGATTCCAAATAAAGAGACCGTAAATTCACAATGCTGCCCCCCAGCCAAAGACCAGGCTGCTCACATCCCGGTGGGCCAAATCGAATCAGTTTCATAATCACCTCAATCGTTATGATGGAGAAAAACGCCATTGAAAAATGCCACGAAACCACTTTGGTGTAAACCCCGACCCATATTTAACGGGATAGAGTTCTTTACAACTCATTCGATTTAGTATATGGTAGGCATTTCCCAACATGGCACAATCTCTATCAGGTTTTATCTTGCCACCGCGGCTAGGATTGTCCATTGCCATAAAACACACCCGAAAATTTTGGGTTGTACATATCTAATGCCAGGAACCTATGGCAAAAAACAAAAAATGTAAACGGTCCCATGGAGTATATTGAACGAAATCAAAAGGGACGGTAATGATTTTAACGGTACAAGATCTCAGCACAGGAGAGTGCAAGCTATCATTTGACTTAAAATCCGCAACAGTGGCTTAGAATCCGCAACAGCTATACTAAATAGGAAGTGGATCTGTATGGCGGGAGGATCTTGAATGGGTTTGAAACTGACCAAAGAGCATACCAAATCGTACCATATCAGCGACAAGAAGTATTCCAAAGACAAGCACCAAATTTCCAGGATAGGTGATCTTTTTAACAGGTTGGGAACAGATCCGGCCCAAAACATCCACGTCATCGTGCACCAGGCTTGCGAGGTTTTTAACTGCAATTTCGCCCTCTACCATCGCATCGACCAGCAAAAAAAAACACTGTCATGCACGGCCGGCTACAACCTTCCGCCCAATTTTCCATTTCAAACCGATCCCGCGGGGCATATCTGTTACGAAGCGACCATCAAAGGCAAAAACCAGCCGGTGGTGTTGGAAGATATATCCAAAACCCCTTTCCAGGAGAGTGATCCCTATGTATCGCAATTTGGCCTGAAATCCTATTTGGGATGCCCCATTCTTTGCAATCATCAGGTCATCGGTTCACTGGCGGTGGCGGACACCCGGGTACGCCGGTTCGATGAAACCGATATCCATATCGTTACAAGCCTTGCCAAAGCTTTGTCCTTAGAAGAAGAGCGAATTCGCATGGACTCCGCATTGAACAAGAGCGAATTAAAATACCAGAAACTATACAAAATGCTACGCCTGCTAACCGACAATGTCCCCGACCTCATTTGGGCCAAAGACATGAGCGATTGTTATATTTTTGCCAACCAAGCCATATGCGATAAACTCTTAAAGTGTAAGCGGCCGGAGGAGGCCCTTGGCAAAAACGATGTCATGATTGCTCAGCAGGAACGCAAGGCCGGCCAAAATCACACATTTGGTGAAATATGCTCCAATTCAGACGACATTGTTAAAAAGTCGGAAACATCCGGCCGATTCCTTGAGGAGGGGTTGATCCGCAACCAATACCTGGTGCTCGATGTACACAAGGCGCCATTTTGGGGACCGAACGGAGAGATGATCGGCACCGTCGGCTGTGGACGCGATGTGACCAAAGAGAAACAGATTGAAAATGCATTAAAAAAGAGCGAAAGCCGCTATCGCGACCTGTACAACAACACCCCGGTGATGCTCTGTTCCATGGACGCTGAAAATATCATTACCAGTGCGAGCAACCTCTGGCTGGAAACATTGGGCTATTCGCGTCAAGAGGTGATTGGCCACGATTTTTTCCGGTTTCTTCCCCTTGAAAGCCGCAAGAGTGGCACCGGGAACATATTCCCGGAATTCCGCCGCTCCGGTCAAATCAAAAACTATCCCTGCAAATTTGTCACCCGCAACGGTAAGGAGAAGCATGTCCTGCTCAGCGCCATCTCCCAAACAGATTCGTTGGGAAATTACGACGGCGCCTTGGCGTTTGCAGTGGATGTCACCGCGACCAAAAAAGCGGAAATGGAAAACAGCCGTCTATCCGCCCGTCTGCAGCAAGCCAAAAAAATGGAAGCCATCGCCACCCTGGCGGGGGGCGTCGCTCATCAATTCAACAATGCACTGGCTGTTATTCTCGGCAATCTCGAACTGATCCAAATGGACGGTCTCCATGATGCCAAGATAGACCTCTATGTCGAACCGATCAATCAGGCCAGCCAAAAAATGGTACAGCTTACGGGCCAGTTACTGGCCTATGCCAGGGGCGGTAAATTCCAAACCAAAACCATATCAGCGCATCGATTTGTCACCGAGACGCTGCAAATCATACAGCACAGCATGGCCCCCTATGTAGATGTAGAAACTGATCTGGATCGAAAAACCGATCATATCGAAGTAGATCTGACCCAGATGCAAATGATGCTTGCAGCGATTTTGTCCAATGCATCCGAAGCCATGGAAGGTCAAGGCCGTGTAAAAATCACATTGAGGAACACCAATGTCTCTAAGAAAAAATGCAGAAAA
>JASFKE010000173.1:0-7645 GCA_050118795.1 Desulfobacteraceae bacterium
GCAAGGACGCCAAACTACGCGTTTGGATCACAGCCGATGAAAAACGCATTCCCGTCCAGATAAAAACCAAAGTCAAAGTGGGTCATTTTATCGGCGAATTGGTATCGGCCGAAGGGGTATAACCCCATAGTAGATTGAGTTGTTGGATAAATTATGGTAAACGAGGTGCAATCAACAATAGATATCATCTTTACCAATTTAGGACAGTGAGATCATATATGGAAAAAACCTACGATTTAAATGTGCTTAAAAGGACCTCCATCATCACCCCGGATCAGCTGCGGGAAGAGTTCCCAATGACGGAGAAGGCGACCCAATCCGTAATCAACAGCCGGCAGGAGATTAAGCAAATCCTGGATGGCAAAGATAACCGGCTGTTGATCATCACCGGCCCTTGTTCCATCATCAGTGAACGACAGGCCATTAAGTATGGAGAGCTCCTGTCCGAATTACAGGAAAAGGTCAAAAAAAACATCAAATTGGTCATGCGGGTCTATTTTGAAAAACCACGGACCAACGTGGGTTTCAAAGGGCTTATCTCGGATCCCCATATTGACAAAAAGACATTTGATATTGATGAAGGGTTGAGAAAGGCCCGTAAAATTTTGATGGGCCTCAATGATATGGGGGTCGCCGCGGGAACGGAAATTTTGAGTCAAACTGCGGCTGAACGGCTCTCCGGATTGATCTCCTGGGCGTGTATCGGCGCCCGCACAACCGAATCTCAGAATCATCGCGAATGGGCCAGCGCCTTTTCAATGCCGGTGGGCTTTAAAAATGGAACCGATGGCAATTTTGATACGGCCATCAACGCCTTGCTGGCGACATCGACCCCACAGGTCTTTGTCGGTAATGATCCCTATGGTGTGACGACCAGGGTATTTTCCAAAGGCAACAGATATTGCCATATGGTATTGCGGGGCGGCAAAAGACCCAACTACGACCCAGTGAGCATCAGCCAGGCGTGCGAAATGTTATCCCAACACCCCACCTTGCTCCAATCCGTCATCGTGGACTGCTCCCACAAAAATACCGGCAAGGACTATCGCAAGCAAGGCGAGGTCTTCAACCATGTGTTAATTCAAAAATTAGGCCACACCAATGGTGTTCAAATCAAACCCAACAAAGCCATTTGCGGTATGATGTTGGAAAGCAATGTTGAAGAGGGAACGCAACCGTTTGTTTATGGAGAGACGCTTAAACAGGACCTCAATCCGTATGTTTCCATAACGGATGCCTGTATCGGCTGGGAAGAGACGGAGAGAATCATTCTAAACGCCCACAACTTATATGGCGGCTAACGTATCTCGAACTGAGGCGTCACTATCTCTTCGGGCATTTGATCCCATATGTTATTACAAAACGCCGCGGCGATTCGGTAGCGCCCCGGCGGTAATGTTGACGGCAGTGACCAGCGCAGAGATGCCATTTGGGAGATGTTCATAAATTCAACACACTTTCCGGTAGACGGTCCCATCCCATCAGGATTAAAAGTTACCTGTGATTGGATATCTTCCGGATTTTCCATGGAGATCAGCTTAAACCCAGTCTTGACTTTTATGGGAAACGCAGTCATCCGTATGAAGGTCATTGTTACCGATTCCCCGGGGCCATAAATATCGAAGTCGGTAACCATCCCGATGAGCTTATTGTCATCGGACAACCCAGTTCCCACACCAGAGCTGCGTTCATCCCAAAATCGCGCTGGTCCGACATCCACATGCACTGTTTTTCCGTGGTAATACCCTGTTCCACCAAAGCCCAGTGATTGCACGTATTGCCAGACCTGTTTCGAGGGTACGCCCTCCAAAATCAAATCGGCGGCCATGCCATATTGATGCAAGCTGGCTTTGGCGGCCAGTGCACCCTTTTTACGCAGTTTGGTGTTGTATTCCGGCGGCCGGTATCCGGAGGTAATGGTGATCAGGGCGCCCGGCCCCAATCGGTCCTCCAAGAAGTCCAAAAATTCAATTAAACGCAACGAAATAATCCTGCCCCCGGTAGGATTTCGGGCTCCGAAAACAGCACAAATCGCGCTATAGGCATCATTGCCCGTGTGCCCATCATCATTTCGAAACCGACCGTTGAATGTCTTGCCGGTTTTCTGGCTGATCAAACGAATTTGACCGTCGCCACTATAGAAAAACTTCGTTTTTGTTTTTCGGTTCTGGGCCAGGGATGGGATAGCCATTAGACTGGAAAGGAGCAAAGCGATAACCGCGCTTCTAGCCGGTACAAAGATACCCATAGCATTTTAGCCCCATGTTGGCCAAACAATGATCCATCGCCAAAGGATGCCATCGTTTAAAAAGCGCATCAGGCCAACGGCGCTATTCTTGCCGAGACGGCTTGGAGGAGCGGTCCTCCAACTCGGCAATGCGATCTTTGCGGCTTCTATCGGACCGGTGTCTTTTGATGGCGTTTTCAATCCCAAATCGTAGCGCCGCGCTGTCGTAAGGTTTAAGAATATAACCGTAAGGATTGGTCTCGATGGCCTGCTCAAAGATCTTCTGGTCATTGAGGCAGCTGAGATAGATGATGGGCACGTCTTGCCGGCAACTGATTTGTTCAGCCGCTTCAATGCCGTTCATATCACCATCCAAAATAATATCCATCAGGATGATATCAGGCTGGTGGTACATTGCCAGATCGATTGCCTTTTGGCCCGTGTCGGCCACATCACAAATCTCATAACCATAAGATTCCAGCCTCGCCTTTAGGACAGTGGCTACATTGGTGACATCTTCAACCAACAATATCCTGATTTTACCGATATCCGGTGTTCGCGGATTGTCCGGTTGCATTATCATACTTTCGGGTTTCATTTTGTTGCCCAGTTGCCCTCTATACCATGACTTCACCATTGACTCGATTCGGTTCAGGCAAGTGGCGTTAACAAAGCAATAATAACATCATAGGTCGCGCCATGTATACAGTCAAACAATGAGTTTTTTTATTCTCTCCTTGGCGGAACCAGCTTTCAAGTAAAATCTAATCACACACACAACGAAAAGCGGTAAATGACTTGCCGGACAACTCGACAATTGGTCATCAAGAACAGTCAAGGAACATAGGCGTTACTGCTTTGCCGCATACATCTGCATTTCAAGTCGCCCCATCGACGTCAAACCTTACAAGCTGATAACGGCCCCATCGCAGGCCAGGTGAATCATCTCACCCCAGTTCCCATTCGCGCGCCTTCTATCAGCTCCGCCTCGCCAATCCGGCGTGATATTACGCACGGCGTACAAACCAAAATGGGAACCCCCTGGGACTGTAAATAGCTCAGGTGGTCTCCACAAGAATCCCCGGTCGCCGCCTTGATGTTCTCGGAAACGCCCTTTTTAGCGATCAGCACCGCATCATCCAAGAGGAACAGAGTGACATTCTTGCCCCCTTTATGGGCAACCATTGCCATAAAGGCAGCTCGTGTAGCCCGGTTCGGGTTATCAGTGCCGCATGACAAAATCACCAGTACACTATCTCTCTTTCATCTGCGTTCCTCCTTTCTGGTTATTCAGGGGTTGTCGAAAACAGTGTGCCTCTGGCGTTGGTACACCGCGTAGAGGCGATGACTAAGAAGCGTAAAACACCTAAACTATCAACCAGATATCTAAATGCTGAGCTTTATGATTCAAAAGGCAAAATTAGAAAGAAGTGTAGGTAAAGGCAAGCGCCTCTCACATGGCGCTGCCTCATTTGGGTTGCTCTATGCCTTTTGTTTTTGCTAGAATAGCACAATGGATCTATACATCAAAGGAAAAATTGCGTTGGTGACCGCCTCGACCCGGGGCCTCGGACGCGGATGCGCACAAGCGCTGGCAGCCGAAGGCTGCCGTGTAGCAGTATGCTCCCGGAACGAAGCGGCATCCCGGCAAGCAGCCATAGAATTGGCGGCCCAGACCGGATCGGAAGTTCTGGGGTTTGCTGCTGACATGGGGCTTAAAGAGGATATTGACCGATTGGTGAAGCAGGTCACCAACAGCCTCGGCCACCCGGAGATCCTGGTGACCAATGCAGGGGGACCGCCGCCCGGCACATTCGAAACCACTGCATTGCCGGATTATCAAAAGGCCTTGGAACTCAACCTGATGAGCGCGGTCCACCTGGTCCGTCAACTCTATCCGGCCATGAAAAACAAAAGGTGGGGTCGCATCATCGCCATCACCTCCAGTTCAGTTAAACAGCCCATCGGCAACCTGCTGCTCTCCAATATGGCCCGGGCAGGGTTGACCGGATTCTTAAAAACTGTCTCCACAGAGTTAGCCCCGTACGGCATTACTGTCAATGCACTGTTGCCTGGAATGCACAAAACATCTCGGATCAACCAGCTGGTGCAAGACCGTGCCATGCGCGAAGAAAAAAGTGAAGAAGAGCTCTACCGGGAGATGGTTGCGTCCGTTCCGTGCAAGACCATCGGCGATCCCGCCGATTTTGGCGCCGCAGCCGCCTTCCTGGCAGGCCGGCAAGCCCGCTATATCACCGGCCAAAACCTGCTGATCGATGGCGGAAAGTATAGCGGTCTGTTGTGATACCCAGTATTCCTATACCGTAATTCTCCAACAGCGGTGGATCTGTTTGCGTTTATGACGGTAGTCTTCTGGGATGGTCTGCGAGGTGATCTCGTTAACCGAACTGACATTGAGCTCTTCAAAAAAGGGGATGAAGAACTGATGATTGGTCGAAAAAAAGAGGGTTCCCCCCGGGCGTATTACGGCCGCCGCCGCATTGATGAGTTTCGGATGGTCTTGGGCGATGTCAAAGTGATCCTGGCGGCTGCGAATGGTGTAAAATGAGGGTGGATCCACCACGGCTAAATCAAAATAGTGTTGGCGCCGTTTTGCTTCCTCTATATAGTCCAAGGCGTGGGTTTGAAAAAGTTGATGGTCACTGTCATAATACCCGTTGAGTTTCATATTGTCGCGGGCCCAGGATATGGCGGTTTTAGATCGATCTACGGATACCGTCGAACGGGCGCCGCCCTTGGCCGCATATACGGAAAAAGAACCCGTATAACAAAACAGATTCAAAAAGTCCTTACCGGCAGCAAGCGATCTAACCATCTTTCGGGTGTTGCGGTGATCGGCAAACAACCCGGTATCGACATAGTCCCAGGGATTGACGAGGAATTTGAGGTCTCTTTCGTTCACCGTTAGAAATTTGTTGGTATGATCGATACGTTCATAGCGTTGCCCATCGGCTGTGCCGTAGCGACGCTGCTTAAGGTGAACGTTCGCCATGGGCACATCCAACGCTTCGGCAACAGCTTGTCCCATTACCGGCAACCAGTCAGGTGTGGTTTGTCTACGCGTATATTCACCAACCACCAAATGCCCTGCGTACCAATCCACCACGGCCCGTATTTCCGGGATATCCCAATCATAGAGTCTGAAAACATCGATCTTTTGCCGGGCATACCGTTTTTTAAAATGGCGGTACCTTTTTTTGACTCGGTCGGAGAGCATTTTCGCTTGATGGCTGTAGTTCGTTTGCACTTTCACATCTCTTGAGGACACTGTTTGACCACACGGTAAATGGCCGAGGTCAACTTTTTCAGTGGTTCTTTAGCAATGACAAAGGGCGGCATGAGATAGACCAAACGACCGAAAGGCCTGATCCAAACGCCCTCCTCCACAAACCTGGGCTGCACCATGGACATATCCACCGGCTTGTGCAGCTCCACAACGCCGATGGCACCCAGAACGCGCACATCGCGCACCTGCGGCAAAGAGCGGCAGGCCGACAACCCTGATTCCAGCCTCCGACCGATTTTTTGAACGCGATCCCGCCAGCCGGACTTTTCCAAAAGCGTTATGCTGGCAATGGCGGCACTGCATGCCAAAGGATTGCCCATGAAGGTGGGACCGTGCATCAGCACACCGCGGCCGTCGGCCGCCAATCCCCTGGACACTTTGTCCGTTGTCAGGGTGGCTGCCAGGGTCATATAGCCGCCGGTCATGGATTTGCCCAGACACATGATATCCGGTTCAATCTCAGTGTGGTCTACGGCAAATAACGCTCCGGTGCGTCCGAATCCGGTTGCGATCTCGTCGAATATCAAAAGCACATTATATTGGTCGCACAATGTTCTCGCCCGGTTGAGATAGTGCGGTGAGTAAAAACGCATGCCGCCGGTGCCCTGAACCACCGGTTCCAATATTAAGGCGGCAATGGATTGATGATGTGCCTTTAAAACAGATTCAAGGCTGGTGATATCGTCTTCATCCCAAGGCCCGTTAAACGGTGAGCGCGGTGGATCTGCAAAAAAGTGCCGGGTCAACACACCTGAAAAGATCCGGTGCATACCGGTGACCGGGTCGCACACCGCCATGGCACCAAAGGTGTCGCCGTGGTATCCTGAGCGAATGGTCAACAGTTTGTGTTTTTCCGGCTTACCATTGGCGTACCAGTACTGAAGGGCCATCTTGATGGCCACTTCCACCGATACCGATCCGGAATCGCATAAAAAAACCTTGTCCAATGAGGGGGGGGTCAACGCCACAAGTTTTTGGGCCAAAGTGACGGCCGGTCGATGGGTCAATCCACCGAACATGACATGTGGCATCTGATGAAGCTGCTGTTCGATGGCATGATTGATTTCAGGCACGTTATATCCATGAATTGCGCACCACCAAGAAGACATGCCGTCCACCAATTCCCTGCCGTCCTCAAGGTACAATGTCGTGCCGGAAGCTCGTTTTACGGGATAGACCGGCGCGGGATCCACCATGGAGGTGTACGGATGCCAGATATGGTCACGATCAAAAGAGATGAGATCTTCAAAGTTGACGTTTTCCCCCATTGGCACCTACCATTGGCCTGCCCGATGGGCCTTAACTTTTACCCGCAGCATTTTTTATATTTCTTACCACTGCCGCAAGGACAAGGATCATTGCGGCCGATCTTTGCGCCATCTCTTTTCACTTGCTCGTATTTGGGGGCGTTACCGTCAACAAAGTACCATTTCCCCTCCTCTTTCTTGAATTCGGCCACTTCATGGTGTCTTGCCATCCTCCCGCGATTGCGGAAACGGGCGATGAACTCAACCATACCGGCTTGGTCACTTTCCCCTCCGGCGTCTGTTCGGCATATCTCCAGAGAGTGCCAGTCGGTCTTTTTAGACCAATCCTCACTCTCTTTCCGGTTGAATTTATCGCGTTGACTTGAATGGGTGGTCCCATAGATATAGTCTATTTCAGTTTTTACATAGGCGCAGTATCTCGACCGCATAAGCGCCTCGGCAGTGGGGGCGCTGTGCGAACCCCGGATATAGGGTTCACAACATTCCTGATATGGTCGTTCGCTTCCGCATGGACACAATTCCATCGAGAGATCTCCTTGCTGATTATTTTTTTGCTCTATATGACATTGTTGGCTCTCATGGAAAGGTTTTTTTTATTGTGGGGCGTTCTCATTCGACCATTGCAACGATATGGTTTACCATAGGATACAAAAAATCAGGGCATCGGGAACCGATGCCCTGATAAAGCCGATTTCAGCCATTCGGCGCTATCAGCGGCCTGACATCGACCACCTTGAAACGGATAGCAGCCTGTATGGCGTCGGCGGACCGTTTTCCGGCCACTTTTCGAATATTCTCACGGAATGAATCCAGTACCTCTCCATAACGCTCATAAGTGTCAAC
>JASFKE010000174.1:0-7637 GCA_050118795.1 Desulfobacteraceae bacterium
CCACCAAACGCAACAATTCGTCTCCCACATAATGGCCGAGATCGTCGTTGACACATTTAAAATTATCTAAGTCCATATAGAGAATAGATAACGAATAATTATAACGTCGCGCCCTTTTTATTTCCCTTTCGGCAAGGTTGAAAAATGCACGCCGATTGGAAATCTGGGTCAAAGGGTCAATATTGGCCAGGACCTTTTGCTTTAACAGGGCCTTATGCAAAGCGGTGGTGATCCATACAATGATTAAAAACACCAACAAGCGGAAGGTTTCGTTCAAAATGGGAATAACGGGACGCCTGAACGCGTCGATCACGGTCCAATCGGCCAGCAGCCATAAGCCTGCGCATGAAAACGCCATTACCACGCCGGACCAGGGACCGACATACCATGACGACAGCATAATCGGCAGCAGGTAAAATAAAGACAAGGTCATTTCCGGGCCGGTAAGATAGTGCACAGCGCCGATCACGGCAGCCGTCAGGCAGCAACCGCAAAATACCAGCGTTTTAAATAGGGTTGTCGATCTTGTCGCGTACATGGAGCCATCTAAGCCAAAGCATCCCGAATGAGCTTGGCGATATCTTTCATGACAATGGGTTTTGTCACCAGTTTTTTTACGCCGATCGATGCGGCTTTTTCAGTTGTCACCTGCTCGGCAAAGCCCGTGATCAGGATGACCGGTATATCCGGTCGGATCGCAAGGATGTTGCGGGCCAGTTCATCCCCGCTCATGCCCGGCATGACCAGATCGGTTATCACCAGGTCAAAGGCATGGGGATCTTTTTGAAACAAGGTCAAGGCCTCCAGGCTGTTGACCCGGGCGGTCACACGGTAGCCCAAAAATTCGATCATCTGTTTGCCCAGGTCGGCCAGGGTGTCTTCATCATCGACAAATAAAATGCGTTCCTTTCCCCTGAGCACGCGAGGGTCCATATCCACTTCGGTTGGCGTTGCATCCTTAACGACCGGAAAATACACATCGAAAACCGTCCCCTGGCCCGGAGCGCTTTCTACGGTCATGCCGCCGCCATAGCTTTTAATGATATCATACGACAAAGAGAGACCAATGCCGGTGCCTTTGCCTTTGTCTTTGGTCGTGAAGAAGGGATCGAAGATGCGCTCTTTGATTTCCGCAGTCATGCCCGATCCGGTGTCGCTTACCTTAAGTTTGATATAACGGCCGGGCCTCATCTCCGCAAGCGGGGCGGCGGTTGCGGCACCCAGCTCAATCTCCGATAGGCTTATCCTCAAAAAGCCCCCCTTCTTACGCATGGCGAAACCGGCATTGGCGCACAGATTCATCAGGATCTGGTAGATTTGGGTGGCGTCTGCCATGACATAGCTTTCTGATTCTAATTTGCGCTCAATTTCTATGGTCGCCGGAAGGGATGCTCTGATAAAGTCAAGCACCTCATTAAAGACATCTTTGATTTTAACCGGCTGTAATACCTTATGGTTGTTGCGGCTGAACGTGAGAATCTGGTGAACCAGATCGGTCGCTCTCTGACCTGCTTGAAGAATCTGTTGCTGATACCCGTACAATTCGGACGCTTTGGGCGTTTGCGCCAAGGACAATTCGGCATAGCCTATGATCGCACTTAATATATTGTTGAAATCGTGGGCAATACCGCCGGCCAGCATGCCGATGGTTTGCATCCTGCAAATTTGCAGCAGTTGGCCTTCGAGTTTTTTGATGTCGGTAATATCCCGGGTGCTTTCAACGTATCCCGATACGGTCTTAACTTTTTGTCCTTTTTCAAAATGCGGGACGTATTCAATGTCCAACAATTTGCGATCACTCCCTGTAAGAGGGATCCACGTTTGAAAACGGGCGATTTGACCGTCCAGGCATCGATCCGCCATGGGTTTGATTGTTTTCTGAAACAACTCCGGCCCGAAGATATCCGCAACGGTTTTGCCGATAATGTCGTCCCGGTCTCTTTTCAAGGTATGCGCATATGCCTTGCTGACGGCTCTGTAGGTGTAATTTCGGTCAATCAAGGCCAGATAATCTGTTGACCTGGATAAGATGTGGGCAAATTCTTGTGCCGTATTTTCAGCGAGTCGCTCTTTGGTGAGATCCCGAATATTGCCGATTACGGCATCCGGCCTGCCCTCCCGGCCCAAAAGCAGCGCATGCTTGTCGCTGAACCAGTGGTAACTGCCGTCATTGGTTTTAAGGCGATATTCTATGGACGATTCCATCGAATCATCGGATCCCGCCGATCGAATTCGTTCAAAATGCGCCTTTACGCTTTTCCGGTCATCGGGATGGACTAAATATAAAAGATCCCGGCAGGCTTTGTCCATCCAATCAGCGAATGAAGATCCGCCTATCTCGTCGGATATTGGAATGATGTATTGATATTTGCCGGAGATCAGGTTGTATTTATAAACAACCTCGCTCAATGCTTTAATGGTTGCGGTAGGCATCATTGCGCCCTCCTTTCGTCCTAGCGGAAGCAAACGGTAGTCGGATAGGATTTTATTTGCGCCGGCTATCCAGCTTTCTTAAATGCCGCATCAACGATTTCCTCTTCGGTATTCGATTGGGGCCGGTCCTTCGATCCAGAACGGTCATGATGTTGCGTCTCCCCATGGGTTTGCCGATACAACTTTTCAGCCAGAGCGTGGGAGACGCGGGTGAGTGCTTCCTTCCGGCGGTCGATCTCGCCGATGTCACCATCTTCCATGGCCTGTTTGAGCTCCAGGATGGCGTTCTTCGTTTGCTGCCGCGCGGCCGGATCCACTTTGGGCCCCAATTCTTTCAAGGATTTTTCCGTCGAATAGATCAGGGCATCCGCCGAATTGCGGGTTTCGGCCAGCGTCCTTTTCTTTTTATCCTCCTCGGCATGCATTTCGGCATCCTTGATCAACTGATCGATCTCCTCTTTTGAAAGGCCGCTGGAGGACGTAATGCGAATGGATTGAACCTTGCCGGTGGCTTTGTCTTTGGCAAAGACATCCACAATACCGTTGGCGTCGATGTCAAAGGTGACTTCAATCTGAGGAATCCCGCGCGGTGACGGAGCAATGCCGACCAATTCAAAGCGTCCCAGTGTTTTATTGCCGGACACCATTTCACGCTCGCCCTGCAGGACGTGGATCGAAACGGCCGGCTGATTATCTGTCGCAGTTGAAAACACATTGCTCTTTTTGGTCGGAATGGTTGTGTTTTTTTCGATCAGACGTGTCATGACCCCGCCCAAGGTTTCAATGCCCAGCGATAGGGGGGTGACATCCAGCAGCAGCACATCTTGAACATCGCCCTTGAGTACAGCTCCTTGTACCGCAGCCCCCAGGGCCACCACCTCGTCCGGATTGACACTTTTATTCGGCTCTTTGTTGAAAATCTTTTTAACCCGTGCCTGGACGGCGGGCATACGGGTCATCCCGCCGACGAGAAGGACTTCGTCGATCTCTTCCGGGGTCATGTGTGCATCTTTCAGCGCAATGTTGCAGGGGCCTTCCATCTTGTCCAGCAGATCGCCAACCATTGATTCCAGTTTGGCCCGTGATATCTTCATGTTCAAATGCTTCGGGCCCTGGGCATCGGCGGTAATAAACGGCAGATTGATGTCGGTCTGCAGGGCGGTGGACAACTCCATTTTGGCTTTCTCCGCCGCTTCTTTCAAACGCTGCAAGGCGAACTGATCCTTTTTCAAATCAATGCCACTGGCCTTTTTGAATTCATCTGCCAGGTGGTCGATGATGTGCAGGTCGAAATCCTCACCGCCCAGATGGGTGTCGCCGCTAGTGGCTTTGACTTCAAAAACACCATCGCCGATATCTAAGATCGAAATATCAAACGTACCCCCGCCAAGGTCGAACACCGCGATTTTGCCTTCCTTTTTCCTGTCCAGACCATAGGCCAGGGAAGCGGCGGTCGGCTCGTTGATGATTCTCAGCACATTGAGTCCTGCGATTTTTCCGGCATCCTTGGTGGCCTGACGCTGACTGTCGTCAAAATAGGCCGGCACCGTGATGACGGCGTCGGTTACTTTTTCGCCGAAATAGTCCTCGGCGGTCTTCTTCTTATACGCCAGGATATACGATGATATTTCAGCCGGGCTGTACTGTTTGCCCTTCAGATTGATATGGGCGTCGCCGTTGGCGGCCTTTTCGATTTTATACGGCAGGCTCTTGATATCCTTTTGTACGACGGCCGAGTCATATTTGCGTCCGATCAGCCGTTTGACGGCAAATACCGTATTTTCAGGATTGGTAATCGCCTGGCGTTTGGCAATCTGCCCCACCAGCCGTTCACCGTTTTTGGCCAGCGCCACAATCGATGGGGTGGTCCGTCCTCCCTCCGGATTGTTGATCACAACGGGTTCCCCCCCCTCCATGACGGCCACGCAGGAGTTGGTTGTGCCCAAATCGATACCGATTACTTTGGTTTTACGCATTTTTTTCGTGCTCCACTATAAATCAAACATATTGTTGATATGTTGAACCAATTATTGTTCAGCGTGCAACGGCATGTGAAGTATCGTTTCGTGAAATTGTTTTCGTTCTTGCCAAATATACTGCAATTGGTGTGCCAATTGTGTATTATATTGACATAATAATATATTATGAGATGCAGGCAATTTAGGTTAGAACTGAGATGTCTATTTTCCGGGGCAGATACTTTCCAAGAAATGCACTCCACAGGACAAATGTCGATGGCTTCCTCGACACACTCATCCTCTTTTAACAGTTCACGTGTAAATATAGTCGGCATTATTACGGCAAATGTGCCGACAAACAAAGCAATTTTTAGAGGTCCTAAATATGCGATTGGTGATAAGAACCGCCTCCTGTCGCTTGCAGGCAAACAGAGCTATTTCAGGTAAAAATCCGTAACCAAATCGATATACTCGGCAAGCAGTTTTTCACTGACCACGAAAATGTGCCCGGCGTTTTTTTCAATATGGCGGCGCATGCCGGTTCGGAATTCCGTCTTTTCACAGAGCATTTCGCCGCCCATGATGCTGCCCAGGCACGACCCCGGCGGCGAAATGGGATCCCGCGCGCCCCCATAGTCCAGAAAACGCACCCCGGCCTTGGGTAAAATATCGATGTCCACCGGACGTCCGTCGAGTTCCGCAATCTTTGAAGGCAGGCAATAGGTCCGGTTTTCGATCTGGTTTTCCATGTAGATCTTTTCAATCCACTCCTTGTGCGCCTTGGCCGGAAAATTGGTGCCGTGGGTCAGCCAATAGATGAACGGCGCCGAATCCCTGACAGCCTCCCGGTCAAAGGCCCGGCGGAAAAAGCCGTACATATTGTTGTAGCGCACCCCAGGCTGAATGGCGTGCATGCCCATGTCGACAATGATCGGCGGCACATTGACATCGCCGAAGAGCTCATCCATGAGATGGGCATTGTAGTATTTGCGGATCACTTGCCGCATGGGCCCATGGCCGCTGGTATCATCGTCGAACCTGAGGGGTGCGGCCATCAAAACCACCTTGCAGATATCCATCTTCTCTTTGCGGGCCAAACGCTCCTGGGCCCTGCGGGCCAGGTAGGGCACCATGAGCGTTCCGGCCATGCAGTAGGCCATGACCATGATTTCCTGGTTTGGATGGCGCTTTCCGATAAGATCGAGGTAGGCGTCGTGCAGGGCCTGGCCGTAAAACGACAGACCCAGATCGGTGTCGAACGGACCAGGCTCGCCGTTGTCCAGCAGGTAGACTTCAAAGCCTCTTTTCAAAAGGCCTTCGATGACCGATTTGCCCGGTGCCAGGTCAAAGATCTCCGGTTTGTTGATCAACGGCGAAGCCAGGTACAGGATCTTGCCGTTGGCGGTGATATCTGCGGGCAGATGGTAATGGCGCAATCTCGATGCCTGCAGCTTCGAACCCGGCACCACTTTATACGCCGAACAACCGATTTTGTGTTGAGTGGCGATCTCAGTGTACCGGTAAACGTCGAACGCCTTTTCGGCGTAGAGATTCTCAAAGCGCCGGCGCATGCTCTTTAAGTAACGCTTGAAGGCCTGATCCGTTTTGGCGTGTTCCTTTTTGAGAGCATAAGGCAACTCAACGTCATGAATGGGCTGTTCGGTGATCAGCATGAAAAAGCACTTGAGCAGATCCTTGAGCGCTTCCAGACCGGTGCGCCCCCATGAATTGTAATTTTGCTCGAGCCAGGAAAATTCCGTCACGGCATTTTTCAGGTATTTTTTCCCCTGCCCGGTGGTGGTCAGCCGGCGCGCTTTGTCTCTATCAAAGGCGCCGTCGGTGATACACCGCCCGCACAGGTCATAGATCAATTTGGCATAGGTGCTTTTGGTCCAATCGTTTTGTTCGGCAAATATGTCCGGATGGCGTCCGGTCCGCACGGCGATGCGGGCCGCTGTCTTGATCGGGTCGATGAGAAGCTTTTCCAGAATCAGGCGCTGATAATCGATGGTCAGGCCGAACGCCGGTCCCCATAATGACGAATAAAGACTTAAGGCGTCCAGGTAATGCTTTCCAAAAAAGAGCTGCCTGACGGCAAGGCCGGCAAATTCGCTTTTCCAATTGACCGCTGTTTGATATTTAAGCGTGCCGCGGGCCGGAAATTGGTTCATCCAGGACAGGATTTGTTCAACCGTAAGTCTGCTTTCATCTTTTTTGTGGTTATTTTTTACTCTCTGCAGCATCTTCATCCACCTTGACGCGTCTTTATTTTCTGTTTTTCGCCGGCAGGGCGTTGATATTCCTTTTCGGCTCAAATTCATTCAGCAACCCTGAACAGGATGCCGAATGAATTGCTGTTATTTGTTTTCGATACTAATCTTCGCTGATTTGCTCAACCTTGATGACCGAAATGGTCTTGCCGGATTCGCTTTCCGTAAGCGTTCCGGTAACATTAACATCTTTGCCGACCATATCAGACAGATCCTGTCCCTCGATCATGAAAGTCTCACCGTCATCTGCAGAGAGAACGATACCCTGATCGGTTTCCATAATGGTGCCTGAAATGGTTTCTTCGTCGGCCGCCATGGCGTTTGAAGCCAACAGCAATCCGACAACGGCCACTACAGCCAAAAGCTTCCGGAACATTTGTTTTTTTGTCATAACTCTTCCTCCCCAAATAGAGGTTGTTCGGTTATGCGCCAAGCGGTTAGCCCGGCCTGACGCGGTTCAAGCCCTGTTAAAAAAGTATTTGCGCAGATACCGGAATCAGCGATTCCTGTTCTCCTTTTTTTTTGGACATAAGGTGTCTCTTTACCGGCCCATTCCAAAGCATCGAGTCCCTTGGGCCGGCTGCTTTGGTTTAGTGCTCATCCTTTTTCAGTTCTGACGGGGATGAGCGCTTGCCTTGCTGTCTCTTCCACGTGTGCAGAAATTGGTATCATACAGTCACATATTCGGCCAGGGGGCTATTCCACGATTACCACCTTGGTTACTTCAATGGTGCGAAGCCCTTCGGATTCTTTGAGTGCCCCGGTAATTTGAACCGTTATTCCAACCATCGAAACGACCACCGGCTTACAGTGCAATCCTCTGCATATTACGGGCCATAGAGTTAACCCATTAAATTCTCTCATTTTTAAAGACAGGTATTAGGCCCGGTTTTCAATAAGCTGTTTTGTTTTTGTCTAATCAGGAACCTGTATTTCCTGTAACTGTCGCAACCGCGGACATGTCATGTCTGTTTTT
>JASFKE010000175.1:0-7571 GCA_050118795.1 Desulfobacteraceae bacterium
ATCGTGGCGCCGCCCCACCCAAATACCGAGCAGAAAAACGGATACCATCAACAATGCCCGCTGGGTGGAAGGCGACAGTCCGGCCAAAAGGCCATAACCCAAAATGGGCCCCAGGCTGATCAGGGCGGCCACTTTACGAACCCAAGCCATCTTCAACATAAGTGGGATGCAGGCCAGCAGCCACCGAGCCAAGGCGAACGATACGGTCGCCACCATGCCCACATGCAATCCTGAGATGGCCAGGACATGGCCCACTCCCGTGCGGTTGAAATCATCTCTCAGGGAGGCGGATATACCGCTGCGATCCCCCAATATCAGTGCTTTGAGCAGGGATCGGGTATCGATTTCATATTCACCCAAAACAACATCCATACGGGCGGATAGTTTTTTCCGCATGGTTTCGATGCGTTGGTGTGCAGTGCCGGACGAGGAGACCGTTTCGATCTTGAGGCTGCGGGCCGAAGCATATACTCTGGCACGAATGCCTTTGAGCATCATGAATCGCGCGTAGTCGAACCCGCCGGGATTGGAAAAATTTCGAATGGATCTCAACCGACCGCGAAATACTACTCCGTCGCCTGATTTGGCGCCCGGCCACTTTCCGCGACCGGTCACCACCGCCCGACCACATACATCATGGGAGCCCTCTTCGTTGACGATGCGACTTGCATCGAGTTCGAACTTCCAGCGTCCCCGTTTCATTTGGGGGGTATCGGCAACCACGCCATGAATCCGCCAATAACCTTTATCGACAAAATGAAAGAGGTGATGGTCCGGCAAAACCGGGTCCAGCCATGGCTGTATGCTCAAGTAACCGCCCCAGACGCACAGCATCACCGGCCATATCGCGGCCCATCGATGCCGGAAGATTTGAATACAAAGCGCTAAGGACGTGATCAGAGCGGCCGCCAGTGCCACGCCAAACTGTCCCGGCCGCCATACCCCAGCGGCAATGCCGATGACCAGTGCCGTGACCATTGAAATCAACGGACGATAGATTCGCTGGGGTGTCGGCTCAAAACTGCTCATGGTAATCCATCTGCGGCAACGATCTGCCATCAATAGACAACATCGATGTTGTTGGCGTTCCAACCGTTCACAATAATGGTGGGGCGATGAAAAATATTAAAATTATAGTCGTTTGGATAACAAATAAGGCGCCATTGGCAATGCGCATAGCTGTTGAAAAAAAGTATTTTTTGTAAAATCTGATTTTTTCTTTTAGGCTTTGGTGTTATATAGCTTGTCATGATCGTAAAGCAACAACAAACCTTTCCAATCTGCACGCCAATCCCAAGACCCGAAATAGAGATGATCGCCATGCCAAAATCTGGCTATACCGTTATTTATTTCCTGTTATCGTTATTTATTTTAACGGCAAACGTCCAGGCGGACACCAACGCCGATGGCGGAACAACCGATGATGCAAACGTCCCTGAGGCGCTTGTGCCCGCCTTGGAGCATCTGCTGTCCTATGCCGGGGCGGCCGGCCCCCGGGATCCCGACGCCCATCGAATCGGCCAAATCATTGATTTCGTCAACAGTGCCAAAAACCCCGAAACCACCTTCAGCATGGGGAAGCGAAACGGGGCCTCTTCAAACTACTATGAATTTTCTATCGACCGGTCCTTGAAGGATATTCTCAACCTGGTCTACAACCCTGATATTCCACCCCACATTATCACGCCGGCATCTATTCGCAGGTCGGAATGGATCCATATCGATGGTGGGAAGCAACAACTGCCAAGGCTCTCCGGCTATCTCAAAGGGTACGCCAAACCCGTGCTTATCAAAGGCGTTGAATTTATTGAAAACACCCCCGACACATTCTCGGGCGCCTACTATGCGTATGAAATGGATCGGGTGCTCATCCTCACCCGCCACCAGGGCCGGATGGCGCTCATCTCCATCTCAAACCAGCGGGACAAATCGAATGTGGGCAAAAAAGGGCTGGTTTTGGGCAGCGACGATAACTGGGATTACCTTTACACCGGAGAGAAAGGGTGCACAAAACCCGGCCTGGGATGGGTGGAATCCTATATGTATGACTCGGCTTCCATTGTGGTTTACTACGACGTGGGCGGGCCGACACCCCAAGTTCGCTGCGGTATGTTCAAATGGCTGCGGGCTGGATGGGCGGGCATCAACATGGTCAAACCTCACCATATTCGCGATGGGGTAAAACGTTTTGCCAAGCCGTTTAAAGATATCATCGAGTCCCCGCTCCTGGCGGACACCGGCAGAATCTCTACTGCCATCAAACAGATTAACAATCTGTCGGAAGAGGAGCTGAGACAAAAAGTGCAGAACTACTTCCTTTATCTCAAGTCGCTTTACCGGGACCAAAGCCGGTTGGCACGCCGATGGTTTGATCAATTGGCAGGAAACAACGGCCACCTGGCCAAGATGAAACCCAAAGAGATGAAGGCTTTTCTGGAAAAGGCTTACATCAAGCATCTGCTGGGAAAAAGCCCGGGGATCAATTTCAGTCTGAACCCCGGTCGCCCCGGGTAGCTATTGCCCATTACGGGGTATCATCGCAACTGACCTTGCGCCTGTGCAGGTAGAGATTGACCAGCAACACGGCAGTTCCATCGGCGGTTGCCCGCTGTTCCATCTCCCCCGGCTTAAAACCCAATCCATGGTACAATTGGTAAGCCGCCTGGTTGTGGCTGAAGCAGGCGGCGCGCACGAACCGCGCACAATAGGTTTCAAACGCTTTGCGCATCATGACGTTGACCAGGTAGGCGGCGACCCCTTGGCGACGGTGGTCCGGATGGACCATGAGATTGCCGATGGCGCAAAACCCCCTCTCTTTGACCTTGATAAAGTTGGCGTACCCCACCACCTTCCCATCGCAAAGTGCAACGGTCGGCTCTAAGCGCTGCCGGGCGGCGGCAAGGAGAACATCCGGGGTCAGCGGAAAGGTCGCCTTGGGAAAAGCGAAGAATAGCTCGTCGGCCGATCGGGCAAACCCGCAAACGGCGCCGGCATCCTCCTCTTTCAAGGTGCGGTGGGAAAAAGTCATGTTCTCACACTCCTATACCCCGATAATCGTCACTTCAATGCTTCGACGCCGGCTGCGGTTGTCGTGGTTGATGGCCACCACTTGTTGCCAGGTTCCCAATCTCAACCGCCCCTGCCGGATCGGCAATGAAATGGAGGGCCCCATCAATGCGGCCTGAACATGGCTGTGACCGTTGCCGTCGTGCCAGGCCAATTCATGGGCGTAGGTGATATCCGGCGGCGCCATTCGCTCCATGGCTTTTTTGAGATCTTCCACCACCCCGGGCTCATGTTCAATGGTCGTCAGGGAACCGGTGGAACCCACCATGGTCGCATTCAGACATCCGTTGCCAATTCCCGACGCCTGGATACCGTTGACCAACAATGGGGAGATATCGCAAATATCGGGCCCCTTTTCCAAAGAGATATCAATGGTCTCACAATGCATCTTCAAATGGCCCATGGTGTGTCTCCTTACTTAAGCCCGATATTATAGTTCCACAACCCCGGTCGACGCTTGATCTTGACCGCTTTGGGTACCGGCTCATCCAGATGGACGAACATACGATACCCTGCTTTGCGCAATTGTTCCTGGGCTGCTCGAAGGTCAACCTGCCAATTGGGGTATATCCAGTAAAGGTGTTCAAATTTGTGGGCCCAACCCTGCTCGCCTTTTGGGCTCACAAAAGGTTGATCGGTTTTAAATCCGTCAGCCAGCACCCTTGAGACACAGAAAGGCCAGAACCCCGAGATCACGACGCCCACAGGCAGGACGCTTTTGGCGGACAAGGCCTCCAGGTCGGTTTTCCCCAATTCGGGACTGACAATCACCCCTTGGCCGCCCATCATCTTAAACCCTCGAATAGCAAGGGGATTGGCGATATTGCAGAAAGGGCCGGCCCATAAATTAAGCCCTTTGGTGCGCTGAAACAACGCCATCTGCCAGGGCGAATTCAGCACAAAGCGTCGCCCCCCCATGCGTACAAGCTCGGTGACATGTTGCTGCCACTGCGCTTCATGTTCCGGCCATATGACCGGCGGCAGCCACCACCAGGTGTGCTTGGCATCGTCCGGTTTCACATGCCTGAGTTGACCAAATTTCACCCATAACCCGGGGCTGGTCTTGCGCATCCGCTGACCGGGATTGCGCCGCACATGCATGAGCCACAAATGGGGCGCCTTGGGACTGCCGGGCATCAGCCGCAGGGTGAAACCCGATTTTTGCGCAACCGTTTTTTTCACACGGCCCAATTGGGTTTCGAGCTGTTGCATCTGCTCCAAAATAAAGGGCTCCCGCCGATCGATCAAAAAGACCGGAGAGCCGTTGCGCGGCCGATTGCCCTTGAAAAGTTTCAAGTAAAACTTTCCCCTTTTGGGGACGGCCTTGGAAAGATCCACCGTCTGATGCCAGGCGTCATCTTCATAGCCGATACGCAGTTTGTCTTGGGCCAGCAGGTCAATGCGCGGTTCGACATAAGGTTTTTCATGGGCGCCGCGCACGGATCCCACCATTAGCCCGGAGCCCGAGGGCGCCTGGGTATCAACCGGGTTTTGGGGGCGTTGGGGCAGAAGGTGGTAGTGGGTGCCCTCTCTTCCCAGAGCTTGCTCCAATAGCTGTACGGCCGACTTTTTGACTTGGGGATCATGGCCTTCGTCCCGCAACATCTTATAAGCCGTGGTCGTATAGTAAACGTAGTGGGGGCCTTTTTTGCGACCTTCAATCTTCCAGGCCCTGATTTTCGGAACGCTCGCCAGCGCTTTGACCAACACATCCAAACTCAGGTCCTGGCAGGCAAATGAGCGGCTTTTAGGGTGGCCTTGCTGATACCGCCGCCGGCACGGTTGAACGCAGCGTCCCCGCAACCCGCTCTTGCCGCCCATAAAGCTGCTCCAGTAACACCGGCCCGACACGGCGTAGCACAGGGCGCCATGTACGAAAATTTCCAAAGACAGATCGTTGGGGCAGGCCGCCGCCAACAATTTTATCTCTTCAATGTTCAGCTCCCGCGGCAACACCACACGCTGTACACCGAACGTTTTTGGAAGACGTTTCAAAATAGTGCCCATGGTCACATTGGCCAGGGTCGAAAGATGGATCTCACCCTTGAAGCCGATCTGTTTGGCGATTTGTGCCACAGCCAAATCCTGTACAATCAGGGCCTGCGGATTTATATAGCGCTGAACGCGCTCCAACTGCTCGCCCAAAGGCTGCAATTCTGCTGGTTTGAGCAGTGTATTGACGGTCAGGTAGAGCCGGGTGCCCCGCATGCGGGCCAACTCAGACAGATCAGACAACTCTTCGATGGTAAAATTTTGCGCAGCCATACGAGCGGAGAAAGATTTCAAACCGCAATAGATGGCATCGGCACCAGCGGCCAATGCGGCCAGGAAGGCATCTTTATTGCCGGCCGGCACCAGGATTTCAGGTTTGGGGCCAATAAAATCGCCCGCTTTGCGTCGTACGATATGATTCATTCGATTCTATATATCCTTCCGGCTACACCGGTTATGTGTCCACCCCAACCATGCAAATGCATCATGACAAAACCTTGTGGGGATACAGGCCTAACCTTCTATCCTTCGTACCCATATGCGTCAAGCCATAGATGCACCGACCGGCATGTCAGTCCCGGTCCATGGTATGCTGATTCAATGCCGACAAGGCATTTATCCTTTTTTGCCATCTTTTTTTTGCCACTATTTTATGCAACTATAGGGTTTACCTTGCCGAACCCGCAAGGCTTGTTATATTAAGCAGGCTTGAAATTTAATGGGGGGGGCGCATATCCTGCCTCAGGATACGGAATCTGAAATATATAACGCCATCTGTTTGAAAGGATTGCTCATGAAATTAGCCATCAGCGGTAAAGGGGGCGTGGGTAAAACCACATTTTCATCTTTATTGATCCGCACCTTGAGTGATATGGGCAAAAAAGTGCTGGCCATCGATGCCGACCCGGACGCCAACCTGGCGGCGGCTTTGGGCATTGCCGACGCTGACAAAATCACCCCAATAGCCGAAATGAAAGAGATGATCCTTGAACGCACCGGCGCACAACCCGGATCCATTGGAGGCTTTTTTAAACTCAACCCTAAAGTGGATGACCTGCCCGACGCCCTCTCCGTAAAGAAGGACGGAATCAAACTCATGCGATTGGGCAGCGTTAAAAAGGGCGGTGGCGGATGTCTCTGTCCTGAAAGCACCTTGCTCAAAGCGCTGGTCATGCACATTGTTCTGGCCAGAGACGAGGTGGTGGTGATGGACATGGAGGCGGGGATAGAACACCTTGGCCGGGCCACGGCCTCTGCAGTGGACAAACTGATCGTGGTGGTGGAGCCCGGCCGCCGAAGCATCGAAACGGCCGAACACATTCGCCGCCTGGCCTCTGAGATCCATCTCAATCAACTGTTCATCGTCGGCAATAAAGTACGCGGCTCCAAAGACGAGGAATTCCTCAAAAAACAGTTGTCAGACTTCGATATCCTGGGCTTTATACCCTATGCAGACGATCTCATCGAAGCCGACCTCAACGGCGAGTCGCCCTACGATGTGGAATCAACCGCCAAGGCGCGTGTAAAACAGATGTTGGCACTCTTATAGATTTTTTTTGGCTGCGCTGTCGATCGTCGCGGTATTGCAATAGAGCTTGCTCCCTATAGCCTTGCCAAAAAGATCATCTCAACGCTATATTCGGATTCCTATGGTTAATTCCCGTCGATACAAGGGGCGTCCCAGACAGAGCTATCGTAAATTTCGCACCCCCAAAGCGCGTCAAGTCGTATTGCGACCCGGCGCGGACCACCGTCTCAAAAAAATATTCAGCCGTATTGGAACGCCCCCTCCAGCGCCTTTTGTACCCGACCCTTTTCAACTCGAAGCGATCGAATCTATCGCGTTCGAAGATTGCCTGGTCACAGCGCCCACCGGCGCCGGCAAGACCTGGATCGCTTTGCAGGCCATAGAAAAAGTATTCCGAAACGGGGGCAGGGCCTGGTACGCCTCGCCGCTCAAAGCGTTGACGAATGCCAAGATGGAGGAGTTCGGAACCTATTTCGGACTCCCCAATGTGGGCATACTGACCGGAGATCGCAAGGAAAATTCAAACGCCCCCATCATCGTGGGGACCACCGAAATCCTGCGAAACCAACTTTATGACGCCATGCACCAAGGGATAGCGCTGCCCACCGATTTTGTGGTTCTGGATGAGGCCCATTATCTGGGAGACACTGAGCGGGGGGTGGTCTGGGAAGAGATCATGATCTATCTTCCCCAACGAATTCCCCTGCTGATGCTCTCGGCGACTGTCGGTAATGCCAGGGAAATTGCCAATTGGCTCATATCCATCCGAAATAAGGCGTGCCGGGTCGTTCAAGAGAACAAAAGGCCGGTGCCCCTCTATCCGATGCTGCTCCACCCGTCGGGCACCCTCTACCCCTTGTTGGTCAAAGGCGGCAGCCAGGGCAGCGGCCGCCTCTACAAAAAAGTGGTGACGTTTCTCAATACCCGTCGCCAGCAATACCTGGCCCCTGGCGGCAAACTCCCGCCCTTTGGCGATATCCTGGCC